>JBBTCR010000186.1:0-2692 GCA_038043105.1 Bacteroidota bacterium | reverse complement strand
TCCCTCCTATTGGCCCTCCATTGTTGCATCTTTGAGGATGATGTGATCAAATTCCTGGAAGAGCGAAAGGGGGGTGAAACCCTCCCGGTGTCACCATCAAGGAGATAGACGTGGGAGGGAAACTCGTTTTCCTCGAGGTGCCAAATGGCATGAACGCCCACACCTTCGTCTCCCCCCAACAGGTTGCAGATACCCTGAATTGATGTTGCACAGTGCGAGCTCATTTTTTTTTGAGTCTGTCACCATACAACCTTTGGAAACACTCCGGACAGACACTGTGGGTGAAAGTGGCATCGGTTCGTTCGGAAATGTACTTCTCGATCACGTGCCACTGGTTATCCGGCGTGCGGATTTTGTTGCAGGAAGCACAAATTGGTAACAGCCCTTTGAGGGTCTTGATATCCCGAAAGGCGCGTTCAATGGTGTTGACGTATATTGCTAATATCACAAAGAAGATGGCAGTAACGAGGGCCGTCACGCCACCCACAATCAAATGCTCTTTGTCAAGATATGGTACCTCGGGATGATTCACCGCACCGACTAATGCGTCCAGATTGCCCATGAGGATAACAGCAAAAAAGGCGATGAGCAAACGGAGCCCTCTCCTCTTATGAAATCCGAGGAGTACGTTTGTCAAGTTCGTATTCATAGATTCTTTGAAGCCGAATCCTGGCAGATTGTCCTACATGCTGGTTTTGACGAACGTGAACCGACCGCTGAGACCACGGCGTTCTCGTTGACCTGCTTTTTTCTGCTGCGACACACGAATATACCTGACAAGAACTCCAGTTTCAAGGCAAGCCTTCCAACGGTCTGGAAACAAAAAGGCAATCCCGGTGTGCAGGATTGCCTTTTCTCCTTCCTTCATCCCACACCTTCATCGAATCTCAAAGCACCGCTGTTCACGCTACGCCTTGCCCCCTTTTTCGGAGAGCAATTCGTTTACAAGATGGTTGCAGAGCCTCTCAACTGCTTGCGCAACTGGTTCGGAGAGCCCTGGCTGTATGCTCTCCGGGATACGGCCAACTTGACAAGCGATAATGCGAACCTCAACACCGGCTTCCACCAACTCTTTCGCCAGATTCGATGACGGGGCCTGGTGGAGCGAGAAGTCGTCGATCTTTTCCTTGGGAATGTCCTGTAGTGAGATTTCGAAGAGCTCGCCTGGCGTTTTGCCCTTATCAACTGCATCAACGACAATGATTCTCCGTGGACGTTGAGGACTAAGGCAGAGAGTGAAGAGCAACTTCCGCACTCCAGTCCCCACATCGGCGACATAAACATCATCGGGGATAGTATGGTGGGAAAGCAGGTACTCAGCTACGACCGAACCGAAGCCGTCATCGCCGAACAGCCGATTGCCACAACCTAAAACGAGCGTCTCCTTTGTGCAGTACTCGGGGAGAACGCTGATTTCTTCCTTGGTCATCGCTACGAAATACCTCCGTGAAACAGCCAGAAAAGCGTGAGCGGTGGCAGGTCATCGGGAAACGGTTTCTTTGTATCCTGGTCCTACCACCGTTCACTCTGTCGCACTGTGTTCAATTCGCCAAGGTCCCAACGAGACGACCGTCCGAATTGTAGATGTCAATTCTCACCGGAATTGTCCCATCGAACTTGTGCGTTGCGCACGAGAAGCAGGGGTCATAAGCCCGGATCGCCATTTCCACGCGGTTCAGGATTCCTTGATCGTACTGACCATTCTTAATAACCTGCTTCGCTGCTTGCTTGACCGACATGTTAATCGGAGCGTTGTTGTGCGTCGTACCGACGATCAGATTCACGTTTGTGAGGATGCCGTTCTCATCCGTAGTGTAGTCGTGGATAAGAGTGCCGCGAGGAGCTTCAACGCAGCCAACCCCTCGAGCAGCGCGAGGGACAACCTTCTTGCGTGTTTCGGTGCTGACAATCTCCGGATCGTTCAACAACCGAATGACATTCTCCGCGTTATAAAGCAGCTCGATCAAGCGCGCCCAGTGATACAGCAATGTCAGCTGGGCCGGTCGACCAAAGTTCTTTCGGAATTCCTCGAGCTCTGCCTGCGCCAGCGGCGTATCGATGAAGTCGCAGACGTTGATGCGGGCAAGGGTGTTCGCTCGATAGATACCATTCGAGTTGTCGAGATCCATGGAGAATTTCCCAGCTCGTTTGTCATAGGGAAACTTCAAGTAGCTCCACGGTTCTATGTGCTCACTGATGTAGTCGGTATACTTTTCGTACGGAAAATCAACAAAGGATCCATTTTTGGACATCAGACGCAGCTTGCCATCGTAGAGGTTTAGTGCTCCGTTCTCCTTTACAGTCCCAAGGAACCCTGTCTCAATGACGCCGAGCGACTTCACGACATCCAAATACTGTGGGAAGATATTCTCCTTCGCGAAAGCAATGGAAAACTTCGCCAGGTCGATCGCCTCGTCGGCCATCTTCCGCACTGTATCTCGCTCGCTTGATAACAGAGGTTTGCTGAACCCTCCCGGCACAACTGCATCCGGATGTATTGATTTGCCTGCGATGATCTCCAGCATCTTCGCGCACATGTGACGAACGCGAACCACCCTCTTAGCCACATCAGGCACTTTCCCGACGATGCCGATAACGTTGCGAACCGACGGGTCAGCATCCGGACCCATCACAAAGTCAGCGCCCGCGAGGAAATAGAAGTGGAGGATGTGCTCTTCCATGTAAGCGATGC
>JBBTCR010000185.1:0-2781 GCA_038043105.1 Bacteroidota bacterium | reverse complement strand
GACTGTTCTGCGTTCATGTTTCCCTTCTGCGAAAATCTCCATGCTTCTGCGGTCGTACACCTGGGAGCTTGCCGAAGGATATGAAGGTCTCGATCAGATGCTGGTGTACGACGTAGACGGGAAACCAAGGCCATTCTTTTCCTTCCTCTCGGAACTCCGGGCTCACAAATTTGATTTGGTCGTTGTTGCTCATCCAGCGCTTCGGCTTGCACTTCTTGTGTTTCTGGCGGGGATCCCTGAGCGGGTAGGAACGGGATATCGGTGGTATTCGTTTCTGTTTAACAATAAGGTCTTTGAGCATCGCAGAACAGCGGAGAAGCACGAAGCTGAGTACAACCTGTCGCTGCTGAAAGCGATTGGGTGTGACCGCGAACGGGTTCCCTTGCCAATCCTAAGGATTAGCGCCAGCTCGCAAGAAACGGTCAAGAGTGTGAAGAGGAGCCTAGGTATCGAGAATTCGAATGCTGTCGCAGTATTGCACCCGGGGAGCGGGGGCTCCGCGAGGGAGTGGAGCCCCGGGAATTTCGGGGCACTGGCGAAAGACCTTCACGCCGACGGTTATCATGTGATCGTAACGGGCGCAAAGAACGAACGAGCGCTTGTGGAACGCGTTATGGGATTTTCGGGAGGTGTGGCTCTTCCCCTTGTTGGCCGACTGTCGTTGAAGGAACTAGCGGCTTTTCTTCGCTCCACCGACATCCTTGTTTCCAACTCAACCGGCCCGCTGCACATTGCGGCGGCTGTCGGGACTCCCGTGATCGGCTTTTATCCGCCGATTCGTGAATGCAGCCCAAGGCGATGGGGCCCGTTGACGGAGAAGAAAGTCGTATTTGTTGCGGACAACGCCTTGTGCCCCCGGTGCAAAGGCGGCGCGTGTCAGGGAAATGAATGTATGGACCAGATTACCGTCGAGCAGGTGCGCCGCGCTACGCACGAGCTGGTGGCTTCATTTTCAAGAGGCAAAGAAATCCGCGCCAATCTATGAGGAATATGTATCTACTGTTGCTCGCATCTGTCGCGTTTGGCAGCATTCAGCTTGAGGCGCAGGATTCGATGGCTATCAAAGCGCTGCAGGCGCGAGAAGCGTGGGATCTGAGAAACGTCTCATTGCGATTTGCCCCGCAGTCCGCGTTCGGCGTGGGCGAGCGGCTGGTGTTCGATGTTGGATACGGTTTTATCACCGCTGGCGAAGCTGTCATGACAATCCCCAAAACGGATACGATGTTCGGTCGGCCGTGCTACCAGGTTCTCTTTACTGTGAACTCCACGCCGGCGTTTTCGTGGATTTACAACGTTGAAGATCGGTACGAGACGCTTCTCGATGTCACAGGAATTTTTCCGTGGAAGTTCATCCAGAGGGTGCGAGAAGGGAAGTACAGGCACGACTTCGACGCTGTGTTTGACCAGGTGAACAACATCGCGTACGCAGAGAACAAGCAATACCCAATCCCTCCGTACGTCCACGATGTCGTCTCGGCGTTCTACTACGTCCGGACTCTTGATTACTCGAAGTCTCGGATTGGCGAGAAAATCATGCTGCAGAATTTCTTCAAGGATTCGACGTACTCCCTTGCCGTGAAGTTTCTGGGGCGTCAGCGCATAGAGGTGGATGCCGGGACATTCGACTGCGCCATCATTGAGCCGCTGATCAAAGAAGGAGGGCTGTTCAAGAGCGAGGGTCGGGTTCTCATCTGGCTGACGGACGATGAAAGGAAAATCCCTGTCAAAGTCAGCACGAAGGTCATCATTGGATCCATCGATGCGGAATTGCGCGAATTCTCTGGAGTGATAGGTCCCATCAACGCAAAAGTCAAATAGGCTGAGCATGTCGAAATTTAAGCAACTCCCCCTTGCCGGCGTCAAGACGATCTCGATTAGAAATCGCATCAGCAAAGTCTCCCCGAAGGACTTTGCCCGGGTCGTTGATCCGCGGCAAACGCGTGTTTCCCAGTTCATTGATTCGCTTCCGCGTATTCTGGCTGCGGACGAGCTCCGTGATCTCGTCGACGACATCGTCCGTTCGCGAAAGAGAAACAAGCCAGTGATCCTGATGATGGGGGCTCACGTCATCAAAGTGGGCGTGTCGCCGATCATTGTCGATCTGATCAAGCGCAACATTGTTACACACGTGGCGATGAACAGCGCTGCGGCTATTCACGATGTGGAAACGGCAATGTGGGGGAAAACGTCGGAGGATGTGGCGGTCAATATTCTCGACGGCAAATTTGGCATGTCGAAAGAAACTGGGGATTTCATTAACAGAGCGCTCGTGAAGAGGTTTGCAGAGACAACAGACGGGTATGGTGAAGCTCTCGCAAAGAAGATCATTGCTCTGAAGGCTCCGCACCGATCTGTGAGCATTCTCGCGGCGTGTTATGCTTCCAATGTGCCGGTGACGGTTCACGCGGCGATTGGGACGGATATTGTGCATCAGCAGCCCACCATGGATGGAGCGGCGACGGGTGAAATGACGTTTCGCGATTTCAAGGTCTTTGCCAACTCCGTCAAGGACTTGAAGAATGGAGGGGTTGTTCTGAATATCGGCTCGGCCGTCATCTTGCCGGAGGTCTTTCTGAAAGCTCTCACCGTTGCGCGAAATCTTGGCTATCCGGTGAAAGGATTCAGCACGGCAAACTTTGACATGATCCGCCACTACCGACCTCAGATGAATGTCGTCGAGCGACCGACACAGCGTCATGGTAGAGGGTATTCCTTCACCGGACACCACGAGATCATGGTGCCTCTCCTGGCAGCCATGATCAAATCAAATCTGGATAGAGC
>JBBTCR010000184.1:0-2258 GCA_038043105.1 Bacteroidota bacterium | reverse complement strand
GAATTCTCAATGCATCGCTTGACCATTACGAGGAATTTCGAGTTTTGCACGCTATCCCCCGATATCCAAACGAATTGTCAGAGCTCTATAACCCACTCGAAACAAATCTGGGGACATTCATCAGTTGGACAAAGGGTTGCTACATAGGCCAGGAAGTCATCGCTCGTCTCGATACCTACAAGAAGGTTCAGAAAAGACTGGTCAGACTACTCTTGGATGAGGTACCCGATTCCCTTCCACAGCCTCTGCACAGTGAACAAGGGGAAGCCGGAACTATCACCAGCGCGATCAAGCCAAGAACGGGGCAAAGCGCCCAAGGGTTGGGGTACGTCAGGACAACCCAGCTTGAAAGCAGAGGAGATCTGTTTTTCAACAAGGGCAACTTGAGGATCTCAGTGAGGCCGGTGACCGACGGCAATGGTTAGTCCAATAGCGGAATGATCCCTGAGAATTGAAGTGAGAAAAAGAAGCAAAATCTTGACGCATCCAGAGGATAGATAGAAATGGCTAAACAAAAACGGAGAGCTGAAAAAGCGTACAAGAACCTCGAATTCCTGAACAGTCCGGACGCGCGAGTCATCAGACTCATCTCGGAGTTCCTCGAACCGGCCCGTCGCTTTCGACATCAAGGTATCAGGGACACCATCGTTTTCTTCGGATCAGCCAGGATGATGCCCAAGAGGGCAGCGCTTGCGCACCTGAAGGAGCTTCAAAAACAGGCGAGGTTGGCCAAGAGACCCTCGAAGGCGCTACAAAAGGCAATGGAGACTGCTCAAATCGACGATCAGATTTCGAGGTACTATGAAGATGCGGTCAAACTAGCCAAGCTTCTTACTCAATGGTCAAAAAAGCTCTATCACCAGCATCGTTTCGTTGTTTGCTCCGGGGGAGGTCCGGGCATCATGGAGGCCGCCAACAAAGGGGCAAAACTCGCCGGTGGAAGGTCCATCGGCTTGAACATCAGCCTACCGTTTGAGCAGAGTCCCAACTCGTTTGTTACTGACGACCTGAATTTCGAATTTCACTACTTCTTTATGAGGAAATTCTGGTTTGTCTATTTGGCGAAGGCATTGGTGATGTTTCCTGGTGGGTTCGGGACGATGGACGAGCTTTTTGAGGTATTGACGCTGCTACAGACTGGAAAGATCAAGAAAAAAGTGACAGTCGTTCTGTATGGTAAGGAGCACTGGCGGAAAATCATCAACTTTGACAGGTTGGTCGATCTTCACATGATCAGCACTGAGGATCTTAAGCTCTTCACTTTTGCTGACACGCCGAAAGAGGCTTTTGATTACTTGGTAAAGGAGTTGAGGCGCAACTATCCACATGAGACGAGCGAGCAGTCAGTCTGAGGATTGTCCGAAGAAACTGACTCATGCAGTCGATCAAAGCCACGCTCAAACAATGGATTGAGTATTGTGATATAACTTCGTATATTGATGGTGTCTAGTTTCACGCTCATCATCCTTTTTCGGAAGCTCGTCGTTCTTCGGGGGTGAATTGGCTTCGACGGGGATGAGGAAGCTCAAGACTGCGTACCGTGGTCTCCGCGTCCACGCTAAAGAAGCGGTAAATAATCAAGTGCCAACTACAACTACGCACTGGCTGCTTAACAACGCTTAAGCAACCCGTTCTTTCTGTTCTTCGCCCATTGGGAGCAAAGAGAACGTCGACTAAAATGGGATAGTCCCACCTCGGTTTGAAGGGGGTGGGATGAAATCCCGCCACAAGCGGGATCTACTTCAAATAGCACGAGGCCAATCCTGTCTGTCCCGCGCTGCGGGATCCCGGAAAACGGGACCGGAGTTTCCTCGTGCGAACCTCAAAAGGCAGGCTAGGTACGTAGATGTTTTGAGAGTCTTCTCTTCGGACCGGGGTTCGACTCCCCGCACCTCCACCATTCAGGCCTTCGTTTGGAAAGACGGAGGCTTTTTTGTGCAATCAAAACCACCCTCACCACCATGCATTCTACAATCCTGGTCGTTGACGACGAAAAAGACATCCTCGAGCTGTTGAGATACAACCTTGAGAAAGAAGGCTACCGAGTACTTACGGCTCAAGATGGGAAGGAGGCTCTGAAGCTTGTCAAGCAGAGCCCCGAGCTTGTCGTTCTCGACATCATGATGCCCGAGCTCGATGGATGGGAGGTGTGCAAGTCTCTTCGGAGAAACCCGGCAACATCGAGGATTCCCATCATATTCCTAACTGCTCGCGATAGCGAGGTCGATGAGGTTGTCGGCCTAGAGCTGGGAGCGGAT
>JBBTCR010000183.1:0-9096 GCA_038043105.1 Bacteroidota bacterium | reverse complement strand
AATGTTGAGGCGGAAGACAATCTTGACCTTGTCAGCGATGCCGGCGCCGAAGTCCACAACCCGCGAGGTAACAACCTCCGACCACCACCCCAGGGATGAAACCATGAAATCGTAGAAGCCACCGATCAAGCCGCTCACAACAAGGACCAGCGCCTGCTTTCCCCCTCGTTCCCCGGCCATCAAGATCTCCGTGGTGGCCGTCGCTTCGGGGAAGGGGAGCTTTCCGTGCATATCCTTCACAAAGTATTTTCGGAACGGGATGAGGAACAGGATGCCCAGGAATGCTCCAAATGTTGCGGCGAGGAACATCCGGAAGAAATTTGTGGGAAGCCCGAGGATATAGAGCGCGGGGATGGTGAAAATCGCTCCAGCCACAACTGCCCCGGATGTCGAGCCAATGGACTGGATGATGACGTTCTGCCCCAGCGCATCCTTGCGTTTGACCAGAGCGGAGACCCCAACGGCGAGAATCGCGATCGGGATTGCAGCTTCCATCACTTGACCGATCTTCAATCCAGAGTACGCCGCGGCCGCGGAGAACAGTATGGCCATAGCGAGACCCCACAGTACAGAATACAGTGTTACTTCTGGAACAGCGGCGGTGGGATCCATCACAGGGCGATAGACTTCGCCTTTCTTCAACTCTTTGTATGCGTTTTCGGGGAGACCCCGGCTTCTTGATGGTTGGTGTTCCATGGAGCGAGTCCTCTTACGTTACTGGACGATAGGGCTTGCGTGTTCGTTTGAGTTTGTAATTGCTGGTTCCGAGTTCAAAGTTCAAAGTTTCAATTTGCTTGAGCAACTATTGAGTCGCACCTTCTGAATTCTGCCTACTGCGTTCTTTGTTCTGTTTTCTGTCTCCTGTCTCCTGGATTCTGTCTTCTGACTCCTGCCTTCGTTCTTCTCACATCCCACATCTTGCTTGGCGCCATCTGCTTCTTGCTCTGCCGTCTCACCGGCTTTTCTCCACCCAGACCTGGGCGAGGTTCACTACGGTTTCAATTGCTTTCTCCATTCCCCACAAGGAAGCCCATTCTGTCTTTCCGTGGTAGTTCTGACCGCCCGTAAAGATGTTGGGCGTCGGCAGACCGTTTGCGGTGAGCTTCGATCCGTCGGTGCCGCCGCGGATGGCGACCCACTTCGGCTCGAGGCCGGCACGCTTTGCTGCCTCCCAGAGGCAATCGAGAACGCGCTGGTCTTTTTCGAGTCTCTCTCGGATATTCCGGTACGACTCGATGATCTGGAGATCAATCTTCGCTTTCGGATGAAGTGGCTGCACCTCGGCGATGATCTTCTCCAGTCGCTGTTTCAGCACGTCGAGTCCTTCGGTACGGAAGTCGCGTAGGAGGATCTTGAGTGTTGATTTCGCTTCTTCCCCCTGCAGCACGTGCGGATGGATGTATGGCTCATAGCCTTCTGTCGTTTCTGGTGCTATATCCTTTGGCATACGGGCAATGATATCTGCCATGGCGCGGATCGAGTTGACCATGATGCCCTTCGCTGTGCCAGGATGGATATTCCGGCCGTGGACTGTGATCACCGCGGTATTGGCGCTGAAGGTTTCCTTGTTGAGTTCGCCAGCAGTGTCACCATCCACCGTATAGGCGAATTGAGTGCCGAACTTCTTGATGTCGAAGTACTTTGTTCCGTTCCCCACTTCTTCATCCGGTGTAAAGCCAACGCGAATGTCCCCATGAAGAAGACCGGAATTATCGAGCAGCTTCTGCATTGCAGTCATGATGATCGCGATGCCGGCTTTGTCATCCGCACCGAGAAGCGTTGTGCCGTCGCTCGTGACGATTGTCTTGCCAATGTTTCTTTTGAGTTCAGGGTTCTCCGATTCACGGATCACGACGGATGGATCGCCGGGCAAAACAAGATCGCCGCCTTGATAGGTGATCACCTGCGGCTTGACATTCGCGCCTGAGGTCGAGGGGGATGTATCAACGTGAGCGATGAAGCCGATAGTTGGGATCTTGCCAAACGCCGGATCCGTCTTCGGCACGTTGCCGGGAACCGTCGCCATCACGTAGCCGTGTTGGTCAATCGAAGCGTCCTTGAGTCCGAACTCCAGAAGCTCTTTGACGAGCAGGTTGAGAAGATCGAACTGCTTCGATGTGCTGGGATATGTCTCGGCGTCATCCTTTGATTGTGTGTCGATCTTCACATAGCGAAGGAGTCGATCGAGAGCGGTTTCTTTCATTGGTGTATCCTCTCATCAGAAGGTGAATGATCAGGATGTGTCCGCAAGAAAAGTGCCAGTGGAGAATTCCTGAGTTCGCAAACGATGGCTGTTCAGAAACTAGGAGATCGCGGGCCTCTTGATAGCGATTGCGTAATTCTTTTCCATCTTATCAAGATGGTTCAGATTCCTTGATGGGATTACATACCGCCTCGCTGAGGCTCTGTTACTCTCTGTGTGAACAATCCATAGACATCGCGCTCCCACGGAGCGGCCGGGTCAAGCTGATTTCATATTGCCTTTTGAGTCCCGTCAGGGACGAGACGTTTTCAGCTTGCCAAAAAAAGAGCTGTTGAGCTCCGTCAGGAGCGACATATCATCTGCGCTGCTTGTGATCAATCAACCGATATGGAAGAATTTATGCAGCGATTATTAAAGAGGCGAACCAGGGCAATCCGTCCGCGACCATAATTGCGAGAATAATTCTGCAGATATGCTAATGAATGCCTGTGCTACTTCAAGACCAGAGCTTCTGACTTCACGGCAGCATCGAGGAGAGCGACAACATCCTCGAGCGTTACCGTCCCATAATACCATGATCCTGCCGCCGCCGCTTCTGCAAAGACGGCTTTATAAATGTCATAGTAGCTTCGTTTGCCATCAACGAAGTTGAACACTTCACTTCGCATCAGCCCATGCAAGTTGGTCTGTGCTCCTCCTCGGTTCCGATTCTGGAAATAAGTCGCGAGAGATGAGACGTTCGCTGGTATCTTCTTGCTCGACGTGATTTCCGCGGGGGTCAACTTGACCGACTTCGGATTGCTGCCGTGCAACCGCTTGTAGTATGCACGGAGGTCCCCCAGAAGCTCATCCTCCTTCTTCTTCATTCGGTCGATCAGATCATCAATAGTTTGTGCTGCGCTCTTGTCGCCGCGGACAAAGACGCGGGCGGAGCTTAACGCGCGAATCTCCCGCTGTACTCCCTGCTCAACAACGATGGTGGCTTCCTTCCATTTATCATCTGACCCTGTTGCTGACTCTTGAAGCATCTGCATTGCGACGCTGAGATCATTCGCCAGCCTTCGTGTGCCCTGCGAGAAGGTTTCACTGGCAATCGTTGGCATGTTCTTCTCCTCAGCAAAGGCGAGGACGTAAGCCATCGATCCGATAATGAAGTTGTTCCGGCGCAGTTGAGTCTGGTCAATCTTGTCGATATCGTCGTCGGATGAGTGGATGAAATCATCATCCCAGTTGATCATGGCGACTGCCGGTATGCCGACGGCTCCCTCGAGAAAGGTGATGTGGTCGGAAGAACCAAACCATGGAACGAATCGGGCGTTGTATCCTTGACGCGTGCCTCGTGTGGAAAAGATGGGACGGGTGAATGGGCGCGGGTTGGTGCCTCCCCTACTCGCGGCGAGGAACGCGTTGTTGGTTTGAACGACGAACGTGCCGATGCTTTCGAACATTGCATCGAGGTAAGAGGTTCGCGAGTGAGGAGCAAGGATAAGATGCTGCACTCGACTGCCTATGGCCTGGTTTGCGCCGGTCATGTCCTGATGCAGATTCGCCAGCATGTTCTTGATGTCTTCCTGATGATCGCTGAAGTAGCGGTACTCAGAGTAAATTTCATCTGTCCACCAGAATCGGATGTCACGCAGCGGGCGCTGCATTTTCCCTTCGCGGATGAGTTTCGTGAAGGCTCGGGCGAGCTCAAGGATATTGCCGCATCCGCTGCCATCGTCGTTGGCTGAGCCTTGCTCTTCCTGAAGATGAGCCGTCAGAACAATCTGCTGATCGTGATACTTTGTGCCTCGAATCCATCCCTCGATGTAACCGGTGCGTCCGGGGTTCTGTCCGAATTCCGTCGCGACCTTCGCCTTCAGAACCACGCGTCCCCCTTTTGATCGCTTGCCTGTGCCGAAGAAGTCCTGCATCTGATCTGTTTCGAGAACCTTGCGGAGCGTTTCGCCTTTTCGCGGCGGGAGGATGAACGCAAATGTTCCCTGCTTTCCTTCCGGCGGCGTGCTTGGAATGCGGTTCCAACCGATCTGGTCCGGATAGTCCCACGGATTTTTACTCTCAGACGTCTGATAGGAAACGACACCAACCGCTCCTTTCTCCCACACGGCGTTCTGAACTGCAGCGTATGGAGATCCATTGGTGAGCACAATTTTTCCTTTGACGTCAACATCTTTTAGAGTTGTGGCTGATGCGTTGCCAATCCATACAAGCTCCGCCGTAAGGTCAGCGCTATGGCTGCCGTCGGCAAGATACACGGCGTGTTCGCCAATATCGGCCAGCTTCAGCTCCACCGGCTCGACCATCCAGAGCTCCGCAGACTTCGCCGTGTAGTTCTGTCTCATCAACGGCTGCTCGACGAACTTCACGTCTTCCAGTCCAGCTTCTTTCGCTGCCTGCACGACGTAGTCCGCTGCCTTGAAATACCCATCCATGCCGGAATCCCGGTGCCAGTGCGAGAGCCAGCGAATGTGCTCGAACGCCCGATCACCGGAGATTTCGTTCGAGATCATCCGAATCTCGTCATCGGTAAGAAACGGTGTCGTCTGCGCAATTGCTCGATGCGCGATGAGACAAAGTGCAACAAAACAGAGAATCCTGCTGAAAACTGTCAAGGCGTTGCTCATCGATTACTCCTCAATAGTATGAGAATTGTACGTGGGATATCCTATCTCCATCGCGCTGTCCGCCAGTGTTCTGCGTCGAACAGCTTGGGATCGAGCTCAACTCCAGCTTTGATCTCCGAGTACTCTTCTGTCATGACAACCCTGTCGTCGAGCTTGATGATAACCTCGGGCGAGATCCACCCGCCACCCAGGCGCTTGTACTTATTAAACTGCACTTCTTGTGTCTGTGCCCCATCCCGGCCGGCAGGCTGCAGGAGCCGCACAAAGGTAAGGTGCTCCTTGTCAATCCAAAACTGCGATGAATGGAAATCCTCTTTCTTTGCCCCAACGACATAGACTGCTCTGTCTTGCGAGGTGTCCTCTCGGAGAATCGACAAATCGAAGCGCAGTTCCTTCAATTTGGCAAGCGTCTCGTGGATGGGTAAGAAATAGACGTCAAAACCGAGGAGCAGGAGAAAGTGGACGGACCGGCGCGTGCCGACGAGCTTGCCCTCTCGAAATACATATTGTGAATCGCGTGAGAAGATCAACCCGTTGTATCCGACTGAATCCATGTCGATGCGCATCGTGCGGGGGAAAGAAAAGGCTTCATACCAGGTCGAGACGAGCACTGTACTGTCAGCCTGATACCGCTTCGTCGCTTGCACAAAGGTCAGAGTTTTGTACCAACTCGATGCATAGCGATCGTGCATAGCCTGAATCAGTTGCTCGGTTGTTTTGATGTCAGATGGAGAGAGGAAAGATAAGAGTGCGAGAGGAAGAAGAAACACGTTGATCATGAGGCTTACCGACCTACGGAGGTGAGGAGGAGTGTCACTGATGGTGCGGTTAATTAAAGGGAAAATAAAGAGAATTCAAAGAAGAAAATGACGATTGCTCGTTGAGGGCGTGTCAGGGATTCCCGAGAAAATCTAAAACGACGCGTGAAAACTCCTGCGGTGCCTCAGCATCGATCCAGTGTCCCGCTTCGATTCGAACAACCTGTGATTGCGGAAAGAGCTGTCTGATGTGGGGAACGTCGGAGTCACGGATGTAGCCCGATCGAGTGCTCTGCACAAAGAGCGTTGGTTTGGCAAAGGGATGGTTCGATTCTATCGCATTGGCAATCTCGCCGTAATTCCTATGAATTGCCGCGAGGTTCATCTTCCATCGAAATGCACCGGATTCATCCCGATCCAAATTCTTCATGACGAACTGCCGAACGGCAAAGTCCGGGATTTTCGTTGCCAACGCGGCCTCGACCTCTTGTCGGGAAGAATAGCGAGACAAATCAAGCGAGAGGAGCGCGTCGAAAATCTCGTCGTGCAAGGGTGAATATGCCCGCGGCGCGATGTCGACGACAATCAGTTTATCAACCCGCTCCGGATACGAAAGTGCAAACTGCATCGCTGTCTTCCCGCCCATCGAATGACCCAAGACGTGCGCGGCGGTAAGGTGATGATCGTCGAGAAATCCCTTGAGGTCTTCCGACATCGCTTCATAACTGAAAACATCAGAGTGGGGCGAGCGTCCATGGTTGCGCTGGTCAATGGCGAAGACTCTGTAAGAAGCGCCAAACGCCTTGCTGAGTGTGTGCCAGTTGTCGAGCGAGCCAAAAAGGCCGTGAAGGATAATCAGGGGACGGCCGGAGCCGTACTCGTGAAAGTTGAGGGTCATTGTGGGATGGTCGAGGGCGCCACCAGCTGGAAACTTAGTTCGCGGCTGCGCGCAGCGTGAACTTCGGGATGACGACACGAAACAATTCACCGTTCTGCCGCTGCATCAAATAGGTGCCTTCCATGTTCCCTTCGAGTGTCTCAAGAATGCAGTAGCTGTTGTACTCAAACGACTTGCCAGGAGGAATGATCGGCTGTTTGCCGACGACGCCCTCGCCTTCAACCTCTTCAACGCGACCGCTGGAATGGCGAATGAACCAGTGTCGCCGCAAGAGCTGAACCATCTGATGGCTGTGATTCTCGATACGGATGAAATAGGCGAATACGAACTTCCGCTGCAGCACATCAGACTGGCCGTCGAGGTAGACCGGTTGAACGACGATTCGAATACCCTCTGTGGTGGATGTGTATGCAAGCATACGCTTGACTTCCCTCACCCGAAAAATAGCTTACGAGAAGTAGAACTACAAGTCCTTTCAGAAAAGAAAACGTTCCCCATTTTTCAAGATATGAACTCTGGTCTGAATGCCGCGCCGCTCCGCTTCCTCGCGAAGAAGAACCGGAGGCTCATCCATTGGCTCGTCGCTAATCCAAAATGTTCCCCAGTGGATCGGGATCAGATGCCGGGCGCGAAGGTCGAGAAAAGCCTGAATCGCCTTGTGCGGATGAAGGTGAATGTTCTTGAACCAGTCATACGGCTTGTATGCACCGATGGGTAGCAAGGCGACATCGATCGAGTACCGGCGGCCGAGTTCATCAAAGAAATCCGCGTACCCCGTGTCGCCGGCAAAATAGACAGTTCTCCGGTCGGCCTGAACGAGGTATCCGCAGCATGCCGACCGGCTTGGATCGTTTGGCCTTCTCTTACTCGAGTGCTTCGCGGGAACGCAGACGATGTTGATTCCATCTCTCTTCAGCTCTTCCCACCAGCGCAATTCGATGATGTCTGGAAAGCCGGCTGTTCGCGCGTATCGCTCGAGTCCTCTTGGCAAAAGAATTGTCGAGGAGCTCCGTCGACGAAGACGGCGGAGGGTTCTCATGTTCAGATGGTCATAGTCGTTGTGTGAAATGAGGATGTAGTCAATCGGTGGAAGATCCTCGAATGGGATGCCCGGTTTCTGCCGTCGCGGAAAAAGAAACGAGACCGTTCGCGAGTAGATAGGATCGGTCAGGATGTTGATCCTGCCGAGGTGGAGCAGCACAGTTGCGTGGTTGATAAATGTGACGGAGTCCGGCATAGAACCGACGGGATGTTAACGATTAGTTGTGAAGTGTGCAATTGGGTCCGTCACAAGCGCGCAACGTGTGTATTTGAAGGTCAGAGGAATTTGTTTGATATTCTTCAGTGATACCTCACAGCAGCAGGGTGACTAGAGAAGAAACACGGTGGGGGGGACATTCTTGTCTGTCAGAGTTTATTGTCTGTGAATGTCATTTTAGGGAGAACAGGCAGGAATGCCCGTCCCACCAATACCTTACTGTGATTGTGTATCGTGGAGTGATCTTCTGAATAACTACGACGTCATCATCATTGGTGCTGGCGCTGCGGGATTGATGTGCGCCATTGAAGCAGGCAAGCGCGGCCGTTCAGTACTCATCCTTGAGCGCAACGAGAAGATCGGCGAGAAGATTCGCATCTCGGGCGGTGGCCGATGCAACTTCACGAACCTAAACGCTGACCACGCAAACTACCTTTCCCAAAACCCGCATTTCTGCAAATCAGCACTTGCGCGCTTCACAACCGCAGACTTCATCTCGCTCGTCGAAAAGCACAAGATCGCGTATCACCAGAAAAAGCTTGGTCAACTCTTTTGTGATGGGCGTTCCCAGCAGATCATCGAAATGCTCAAGCGGGAGTGCGACGAGGTCGGCGTCCAGATACAAGTAAGGTGTGAAGTGAAGGAAGTACCGAGAGCGGACACGTTTACTGTGTCAACAAATCTTGGAGCGTTCACGTCGCGTTCACTCGTAATTGCAACGGGCGGGCTGTCGGTTCCGCAGCTCGGTGCTACAAACTTTGCGTTCACTGTGGCGCGGCAATTTGGCCTGAAGGTGACCAAGCTCAAGCCGGGACTCGTCCCGCTGACGTTTTACCTGAAGGATGTCAAATTTTTCAGCTCTCTTGCCGGCGTTTCGATTGATGCAGTTGTGAGCTGCGACGACGTGGCGTTTCGTGAAAATGTCCTGTTCACGCATCGCGGCTTAAGCGGGCCGGCCATTCTCCAGATTTCTTCCTATTGGACGGAGGGAGAACCGATTGCCCTCAACATTTTGCCGGAGATTGATGCCTTTTACATTCTTCTGGCAAACCATCAAAGCAAGAAGGAGCTTGTCACGCTTCTCGACCAGCACCTGCCGCGACGGTTTGCAGTCGAATGGTCCGAACGCATCGGAGGCTCGAGGCCGATGAATCAGTATTCAAGGAGAGAGCTCGAACGGATCGCTCAAGAGCTTCAAGATTGGCAGATTATCCCCAGTGGAACGGAGGGATTTGGAAAGGCCGAAGTGACCGTCGGTGGCGTGGATACCGATGAACTCTCTTCGAAGACGATGGAGTCGAAGAAAGTACGTGGGTTATTTTTTGTTGGAGAATGTGTAGATGTGACCGGCT
>JBBTCR010000182.1:0-5403 GCA_038043105.1 Bacteroidota bacterium | reverse complement strand
AATATAGCAATCATAGCGCATGTGGATCATGGAAAAACCCGCCTGACCGATGCTATTTTTGCAAGACCGAGCTGTTCGGAAAATTGAAGGGTATTGCCGAAGAGGAGAGCATCCGCTGGATCGCCGACGGCACGATCACCGACGATCTTGGCGACTTCCGTCCAGGGATGCGCGCAAAATTTGAGCAGAACGTCCGATCACCACTGCTTGAAGCAGGCTTCTCGAAAAACGATGTCCGGTTGCTGGCGAAAAAGTTGGGCGTACCAACGTGGGACAAGCCATCGTTCGCATGCCTTTCGTCCCGCTTCCCTTACGGCTTCGGGATCACGAAGGAGAATCTTATGAAAATCGATGCTGCGGAAACGTTCATGCGTGACCACGGGTTCCGATTCTTCCGAGTCCGCCACCACGACGACAAGACGGCACGACTTGAGATCGGGCCGCAGGAATTTCACCGGATGTTTGACGAGAAGCTCCGCGAGGAACTTGTTGCGCATTTCAAGCAACTCGGCTTTGTCTACGTAATGCTCGACCTTCAAGGTTATCGCACCGGCAGCATGAATGAGGTGCTGAGTCAAGAAGCTAAAGAAGAGTATCTGAAGGGAACGTAGACCCAACGCCCCACCCCAAAGACTCACGACGCATTCAGTCTCTCCATCCAGCTTTTCTCAATAATGAAATCGAGCGAGGACACCCTCGCCCGTTCTGCTCTTGACAGTTTGGCTCAATATTCATATATTCACGATTGAACAACTGTTCAATCGTTCGTTTGAATTGCTATGGTCGAACACAGCCACGAAGAAACAATACGGCTGGCCCGGAAAGCCTTGGCAAGCGAAGAGACGATTCTGGGACTGACCGAGACTTTCAAGATCCTGAGTGATCCGACACGGCTCAAGATCGTCCTTGCTGTCAGCAAGCAAGAGCTGTGCGTAATCGATATAGCTAAGCTGCTCAGGGTCTCAGAATCCGCTGTTTCACATCAGCTTCGATTGCTTAAGACGCTGCGTCTGGTAAAGCAGCGCAAGGAAGGAAAGCTCGCATTCTATTCCCTGGACGATGAACACATCGAAGACCTGATTAGAGTCGCGGCACGGCATATTTCGGAGTAGAATGACTCCACCCTGCCGTTCGGCTGAGCGGCTCGACTGAGCTCGCCGAAGTCTCACGGCGGAGCTCCCCCCGGACGGGAGGGAAGATTTCTCTTGAATATTCCATATAAAATGAATCCCACGTTACAGGATACGACATTCACGATTCACGACCTCTGCTGCGCGACAGAGGAGCAGAAGATACGCAAAAGGCTAGAAGCTCAACCTGGCATTCGGAAGCTTGAGTTCAATTTCATCTCGCATAGACTCAAGGTCCAGCATACGTGCGACGAGGAAGCCATCGTGCGCCTTCTCAAAGAGATCGGGCTGCCGGGAATCAACGAAGAAGCGGCTGCCCAACCCGACGCGAAACCACATCAGCGTCTCTTGATCTCGACTGGCCTCTCGGCAACTCTGTTTCTTGCCGGATTACTCGCGCAGGTGCTCAGCCTTCCGGAACCCGTCGCCAAGGTGTTGTTCATTGGATCCATGATCGCCGGCGGTTGGCATATTGCGTTCAAGGCATGGAAGGCCGTCAAGCTCATCTCCCTCGATATGAATTTCCTTATGACCATCGCCTCGATCGGGGCAATCGCCATTGGGCAGTACGCAGAGGGGGCCGCCGTGATCTTTCTCTTCTCAGTATCGTTGTTGCTGGAGTCTATGAGTCTCGATCGCACCCGACGGGCGATCCATTCCCTGATGAGCATCTCACCCCCCAGCGCTACGGTCATTCGGCACGGCAAAGAGACGACCGTTCCGGTCGAAGAGATCGAGATCGGTGAGACCTTGGTCATCCGCCCGGGCGAGCGGATTGCCCTGGACGCGGAGGTCTTGGCCGGGCATTCAACCGTCGATGAAGCGCCGATAACCGGTGAATCCATCCCGGCGTTGAAAAGAAAAGGAGACCGCGTTTATGCTGGCTCTTTCAACCAGCGTGGGGCGCTCGAACTACGCGTCCTGAAGCGGGCAAACGACTCCACCATCGCGCGCATCATGCATCTCGTCGAAGAGGCCCAAAGCAAGAAGGCTCCCAGCCAAACGTTCATCGACCGGTTCGCCAGCTACTACTCGCCGTCGGTCTTCGTCCTGGCCATCGGGGTCGCGGTCGTGCCGCCGCTGTTTTTCAGCGCATCATTCGATGAATGGCTCTATCGCTCTCTCGTTCTCCTCGTCATGGCATGTCCATGCGCGCTCGTCATCTCAACGCCGGTGACCTTGGTAAGTGCGCTCACCAATGCGGCGCGGCATGGTATCCTTATGAAAGGCGGGAAGCACCTCGAAGCGCTTGCGGGAGTCCGAGCGGTCGCATTCGACAAAACAGGCACCCTGACGGAAGCTCAGCTGACGGTGGCCGATATTGTTCCGCTCAACACGCTTTCTGAAATGGAAATCCTGCGGATAACGGCCGCTGCCGAGCTGAAGTCAGAACACCACCTCGCCGATGCGCTTCTCCGCAAAGCCGAGGAGGAAGGCATCTCGCTTTCGGAGGTCCTCACGGAGGATTTCTCGTCGATTACGGGAAAAGGAATTCGGACAAAAGTCGACGGCAAGACCTATATCGTCGGGAACCACCAACTTGTGGAAGAGATGGGCATCTGTTCGCCCGCGGTGGAGAAGATCCTGTTCGATCTAGAGAAGCAAGGAAATACAGTTGTGATTCTCTCGGACGAACGGCAGGTTCTCGGGGTGATTGCGATCGCCGATCGGATTCGAAGTGAGAGTGGTTCAACAGTCAAGTCACTCCATCAGCTCGGCGTCCAGCGGGTCGTGCTTCTGACCGGCGACAATCGGGGAACGGCGTCGGCGGTTGCTGAGGAGCTTCAGGTTGACGAGCTGAAGGCCGAGTTGCTCCCTGAGGACAAACTTGCAGTCGTGAAGGAGTTGAAGGCCCGGTATGGATCTGTCGCGATGGTTGGAGACGGAATCAACGATGCTCCAGCGTTGGCAGCGGCCGATGTCGGGATTGCTATGGGGGGCATCGGCTCCGACACCGCACTGGAAACTGCCGATGTCGCTCTAATGTCAGACAACATTGCCAAAGTCCCGTACGGCATTCTCTTGGGCAAGAGAACTTTGCGGATCATCAAGCAGAACATTTCCCTGGCGCTTCTCACAAAAGGGGTTTTCATCACCCTCGGGATTTTCGGCCTCTCCAGTCTTTGGCTGGCGATACTGGCGGATGATGGGGCGGCACTGTTGGTTATTCTCAATGGTCTACGTCTTCTCAGAAACCGGTAAGCTCGACATCTCGTCTCCGAATTTCCATTGACTTTCAGGCCTATTTTCAATAAATTATTAACCCTAGAAGTTCAATCACTTAGATAGAAATTGAGGTCAGAATGTACGCCGTAGTGAAAATTGCCGGCCAGCAATTCAAGGTTACCAAGGCTGACAAGATCTTCGTCCCCAAGCTTGAATCAGAGGTTGGCGCCAAGGTCAAGTTCGACAAGGTGCTCCTGATTGGCGATGAGAAACAGACCCGGCTTGGTACGCCTTATGTTACCGGCGCAACGATTGAAGCAACGGTGTTGGGACACGTGAAAGATGATAAGGTCGTCGTCTTCAAGAAGAAGAAGCGGAAAGGCTACAAAGTGCGTCGTGGTCATCGGCAGCAATACACTCAGATCGAAATTACGAAAGTCACATAAGCGCGATCTCGTAGATCGCCGGAGAAGGAAGTATGGCACATAAAAAAGGTGGTGGTAGTTCTCGAAACGGTCGTGACAGTAATGCGCAACGCCTGGGTGTGAAGCGGTTCGGCGGGCAGGTTGTTTCCGCCGGCAGCATCCTCGTGCGTCAGCGCGGCACGAGAGTTCATCCGGGCAACAATGTGGGGATCGGCAGCGACGACACGCTTTTTGCCCTTGTCAATGGCGTCGTGAAGTTCGAGCGCGTCGGCAAGTCCAAGCAGCGCGTAAGCGTGTATCCGACTGCTGCATAGATTTTCGTTTCACCCAAAGCTTCCTGAACTCTGGGAGGCTTTTTTGTTCTCTCACCCGTTCTCTTCACTTTTCTCACTTACCTCACAAGTCTTTCACCTTCTAAACTGAGGAGATCTCCCATGAAAATCACGGTCATCGGTGCAGGTAACGTCGGCGCCGCTGTCGCACAGCGGCTTGCTGACAAAGAGCTGGCCAATGAGGTTGTGCTTGTTGATATCATTGAAGGAATGCCGCAAGGAAAGGGACTCGATATGTACGAGTCCGGCCCTGTTGAAGGATCTGATAGCAGGGTCATCGGCACGAACTCCTACGACGCAACGGCAAACTCCGACATCATTGTGATCACAGCGGGCATCGCGCGCAAGCCCGGAATGAGCCGCGACGATCTTCAGGCGACGAACGCCGGGATCGTGAAAACCGTCACGGAGCAAGCCGCTCCAAAATCCCCCAACGCCATTCTCATCGTCGTCTCCAACCCTCTCGATGTTATGACGTACGTTGTCATGAAGGTGAGCGGCTTCGATCGCCATCGGGTTATGGGGATGGCGGGAGTGCTCGATACCGCTCGGTTCCGCACATTCATTTCCATGGAGCTGAACGTCTCCGTCGAAGACGTCAGCGCGTTCGTGCTGGGCGGTCACGGCGACTCGATGGTCCCGCTGCCGCGATATTCAACTGTCGCCGGCATTCCGCTGCCGGAGTTGATGGATCAGGCAACCATTGATCGGCTGGTCAAACGAACTCGCGACGGCGGAATCGAAATCGTAAACTTCCTCAAGACCGGCAGCGCATACTATGCTCCCTCGGCCGGCGCGGTTCAGATGGTCGAGGCAGTCGTGAAGGATAAAAAACGCATTCTCCCGTGCGCGGTTTACTTAACGGGGGAATATGGCATCAATGATGTCGTGGTCGGCGTCCCAATCAAGATCGGAAAGAAGGGGGTGGAGGAAATCATCCAGATAAAACTGACGCCGGAAGAGCAAGCGGCCCTGAACAAATCGGCCAGTGATGTAAAAGCAAACATTGCCAAGCTCAACATCTAGCGGCAATGGTAGAGCGGTTTGGTTTGACCCTTGACGATCCTTTCCCTCGATCCCGACACTCAGTGTCGGGATTTTTTATCCCTTCGGATCTGAGGGAATAGTCGAGAATTGCCATATCTCTCCATCAGGTTTGCCGAAAATGAGAAAGAAACAGCTCAATAGTCACTCGGCGAGAAGGATCGTTAAGAATCTGAAAAAGAGCCTTGATTTCCTGAATTGGTTTTCTTAAGATTGCCACCAGCCATCGCCTGCCCGTGACAGAAATTCTCTTCACATCTCGTCAACTTTGGTAACCGTTGCTAGACAACAACCCACATTCAGGAG
>JBBTCR010000181.1:0-4091 GCA_038043105.1 Bacteroidota bacterium | reverse complement strand
GGCAAACAAGCTGCCGTCCCCGCAAATAGAGATCATATGCTTCGGTATTGGAGGTTGAGCGCTGCGTGCGTTCAGGTGGTGCCTGCATATCCAGCGCAGTATGAATTCCCGTACTCACCTTTACCGCCAGGTCATTCAATCCGAACAGGTCGCTCTCAACTGTAGATTCCCACAACGGCTCTTGACTATCAATTTCAATCAATCGAGCGGTCAGCGCGACCATCTGTGGATTGGCTTGAACTGACCCCACGAGGGCGTATCTCACTCCAAAGGTGCGGCCAACCTCGCGGAGATCTGTGTTTCGAGGGTCGATTGTTCTTGCGCTGGATGGGGAAATGACGAGGACCCCTTCATTGCGGCTGATCTCTTCGGTTACAAAAGTAGAAAGCGCTTCCGCAATATGGGCGTCTTGCGCTGAATTGCTCGTGAATGTGAGAACCACTATAGAGGCCGGCTTGCTGAAGAGGTGCAGCATGAGAAGCGTCGCTACGGCCAGGACGACGACGGTACCGCCGGCAACTGCACCGTACAGAATGCGCTTTGCTTTCGGTATTCCCTCGAAGCCGATATGCGACTCAGCGATGGCTGCTTTGGCTCTCGCCAGTGCTTCCTCCGCTTCCTGTTGCTCTCGCAGTTGGTGCTCCTGAAGGGTTTTCTCCTGTTCTTCGACGTATTGGAGCCGCTTGAGTTCAGCCCTCGCCTGATCAGCCTGTCGGATTTGCTCTTCGAGCTGCTTGGCGTCCTCGTTGTTGGGATCTACTCTGTAGACATCCTGAACCGCAGCAAGGGCCTCAGTGTACTGATCCTGTTCTACGTGCTGGATCGCCCGCTGAATGCAATCGTGGATCCGTTGTTTCCGCTCCTCTTCCTTTCGCTTCTTCTCCACGATGACGCGCTGGCGGCGGTCTTCCTCCTCCTTCCGAGTTCGCTCTTCCTCAAGGCGCAGCAGCAACATCTGCGCATCATAGTGAATGTCGACAATCCTGTAAACCTCTTTGATCGCCTCCTCAGCTTTTGCGAAATCACCAACTCGGAAGAACTCCTCGGCCCTCACGAAATGTACGCGCGCCCGCTCCTGTTTTTCCGACTCCTCTCGCTGTTTCTCTCCGTCGACTTTCTGTTTTGTCGCTTCAACCTGTTTTGCCTCCTCTTCTTCCTGCCTCGAGATGGATTCAGCCTTCCTGTGAGCGGGGGCTCGGCGCGCTGATTGGGATGGGACGGACAGTTCCGGGATGGAGTCGACGAGAAGCTCGAAGACCTCAACCGGCTCGGCGATGTTCTTCAGCTCGATGGAGCCGATACCGAAGGCGCGGACAGGCAGCTTGTTCTTGATCTGGTTGTAGATGTCGGCGGAAACGCAAATGCGGGTTGGCTCGGTGATGGCCTCGATGCGGGCAGCGATGTTGACGCCGTCGCCATAGATATCGTTGCCGACCGTGATGACATCGCCAAGGTGGATTCCGACACGAATCTCGAGCTTTTCGAAGTCAGCCTTTTCCTGATTGTAATGCCAAAACCGCTCCTGAGCCTCGATGGCACATTTCACGGCGTTTACGGCGCTCGAGAAATCAACCATGAACGAATCGCCAAGGGACTTAATGACTGTACCCCCGTATTTGGCGACGACATCTCGAACCATCGTGTCGTGGACCTTCAGGAGGTCCATGGCTGCGACTTCGTTCTCCCCCATTTTCCTGGAGAAGTCCCGGATGTCCGTAAACATGATCGCAGCGAGTTTACGAGTTCCAATGTCTTCAGTCGAAGGCATTTCTAGCGAGCCTTGATCCTAACGATTATTCAAGAGTGGGGAGGGACTGAACAAGCGATACCTGGCATCAACTGACTCTGCAGCGCACGCTCGAGTACTCCCCTCAGTGCGCGCAGCATGCATTACCTTCCGCCCAAGCCCAATGCAAGATATTCAAGCGTTCTCGGAATGTCAATATAGCGCAGCGGATCCGCCTCATCCTGCTACGATGTCGCAATATGGAACCCTCGATCCATCTCTCGTTCGCTTGAGCATCGAGGAGTTTTACTTGGCGATATAGAAATTTTCGACATATTCCGCGACCATTCGCTCCGTATTATACATAGGGATGAGGGAGCGCATGGCGTTCCGGATGCGTTTGATCCATCGCTCCGGTATCCCTCGCTCGTTTCGAGTATAGAACTCCGGGATGACCATGTCGGTCAATGTGCGGAAGAGGTCTTCAAAGTCCTTTTCGTCCTGTGCTTCGAGGTCCGGCTCAGAATTATCTTCTCCAATGGACCACCCATTCGAGCCGTTATACGCTTCGCGCCACCATCCATCCATGATGCTCAAATTCAACCCGCCATGAATGATGACCTTTTGACCGCTTGTCCCGCTCGCTTCGAGAGGTCGGCGCGGAGTATTCAGCCACACATCAGCTCCTGCAATCAGCTGGCGCGCAACGTCCATATCGTAGTTCTCAATGAAAATCACCTTGCCGATCAACTGTGGATGGCGAGTTATTTCGTGTATGCGCTGAATGAACTTTTTTCCTTCATTGTCCCGCGGATGCGCTTTGCCGGCAAACACGAACTGCACGGGTCGCAGTGGATCGTTGATGACCGGAATGAGGCGATCGAGCCGCCGGAACACAAGCGGTGCGCGCTTATATGTGGCAAACCTTCGGGCAAAACAGACCGTGAGAACGTCAGGGGAGAGGGCGTGGTCGGCGAACACTGCACCGTCGCCGTCAGAGCGCGCATAGTGTTCGCGGAGCCGCCGGCGAACAAATTCGACAAGGTCCCGTCGCAACATGAACCGCAAAGCCCAGAGCTCCTCATCAGTGGCAAGCCCATCCTCTTCGATTTTCCTCCAGTACGAGGCATCCAGAAGCTTCGCTGTCCAGTCGAATCCCAGCCGCTTGTTCCAGAAGTCGTGCGCCTTGAGCGTTGCCCAGCTTGGGGTATGGACCCCATTCGTGATGTGCCCGATGGGGACCTCATCTGCGCTCTTGGCGGGATAGAGATCATTCCACATTTTTCGGCTCACCTGTCCGTGAAGTTTGCTCACGCCGTTTGCCGCGCGGGACATTTTGAGTGCCAACACCGTCATCGTGAAGAGCTCGTTGTGGTCCTGAGGATTGATCCTTCCATAGTTCATCAACTGGTCTTGCGCGAGGCCTGTCTTCGACCAGAACTGACCCAGCGCGTGGTGCAGAAGCTCTGCGCTGAAGCGATCATGTCCTGCAGGCACCGGGGTGTGTGTGGTGAAGATGCATCGTCCGACAACGGACTTCTCAGCTTCGGTTAGATCCTTCCCGGATTGGAGCTCCTCGCGCAACAGTTCAAGCGTGAGAAATGCTGAGTGCCCCTCATTTATGTGAAAGACCGAAGGCTCGACTCCGAGTGAGCGCAGCAGGCGAACGCCGCCGATGCCGAGCACAACCTCCTGTCCGATCCTCGTGTCGATGTCGCCGCCGTACACGTGGGCTGTGAGTCCCTGGTGGTGCTGGTCGTTCTCGGGCAGATTCGTGTCGAGCAGGTAGATCGTTGCTCTGCCGACGCGAACGCGCCAGGCCTGGAAATGCACCGTGCTGTGGCCGATCTCGACGGAGTTCAGCAGCGGCTCACCTTCCTCCGTTCTGACAAGCTCAAGTGCCAGGTGTTCGGGACGGTAGATCGGATAGGACTCTTGTTGCCAGCCGTCCGGCCCAATTCGCTGCTGAAAATAGCCGTGCCGGTAGAAAAGGCTGATGCCGATGAAGGGAATGCCGAGATCGCTCGCGGACTTCGAGTAGTCGCCGGACAGAACACCCAGTCCGCCTGAATAGATGGGCAACGATTCGTGGAGGCCGAACTCCGCACTGAAGTACGCGACGGGCTCTCTGAACTGAGGAAAGAGCACAGCTGCCCACGTGTTCTCCTCGTGCACGTAAGACTCGAACTCCTCGAGAACATCGAGGATCTTTCGTTCAAAATCAGGATCGTACAGCCGTGCAGAGAGTTCCTGCGATGAAATCTGCTTCAGGACCTCGATGGCGTTATGGATCGAACGCTCCCAGACGAGTGGGGAGAGCTCTCGGAAGATTTCTTGCGCTTGAGGATTCCAGGTCCACCAGAGG
>JBBTCR010000180.1:0-8504 GCA_038043105.1 Bacteroidota bacterium | reverse complement strand
CAATAGAGGGTGTTTGTGAATGCGCGAGAAAAGGGAGGAAGAGGACGAGAACCAACGATCCAACTCGTGTCATCAATATGGTCTCCTGGGTATGGGTTGATCCGCTTTCCGTTGTCGGGCGATGATGAGCGCAGCAAGACCTTCGTGAGGGGTCCTCTCCTTCTATGGCGAGGTTGTTCTTGCCAGCAGTGAGCCGGCTCCTTCACGGCAAGCAATTGCGGCTCAATGAATGACGGAATTTTTCTTGACAAACTCCAGAGAGGAATAGGAAAGAGGCTCATCGCCTTCTCTCTAACCGATGCCGGATCCCAAGCGAATGAGCATGAAGCGCAGCAAGATCGTGCGGGATGTCATGGACGAAGGATCCCCGCGACGTCAACAACCAGCGGGGAAAAGAACAATGCATCGGGGTTCTGTTGGTGAGCATTCCAATCGGCCTGCAGGGCATCACCTTCGTCCTGTGAGATAATGCCCTTGTCGACCATGTGTTGGGTGTGAGTGGAGAAGAACCGGTGCGCCCATTCCATCACGCCGCTTGTCGGGCCGCCGGCAAGACATGTAGGTGTGAAGTCAATCAGGTCAAGACCGTGTTTGCTGAAGAGGGCCGGCAGCTTTCCTGTAACAAACGCATCGCCGCCGCTGGAGCGATAATAGGCTCGCACCACATCGGGCATGCGATCCCACGCGCCGCCACGCGGAAAGAGCGATAGGCCTTCGTAATAATAGTCCTGCAGAGCGATGATTCCACCAACGCGCAGAGAAGCAATGAGACGAACCAGGAACTTCTCCGGATCAGGCACAAAGGCAATCACCCAGCGCACGAAGATGAGGTCATAATGCCGGGCAGGAAGAGCAGCATCTTCTGCGGTACCCTGGATGAACTTGACGTTTGTCCACCCCTTGTTGGCAACGAACTCTCTGAACCAGTTCAGGTAAAACTCCGATGGTTCCAAAGCAGTGACCTTGCCAGTCTCGCCGACGAGGTCTCTCAAATCCATTGACACGAAGCCGGGGCCGGAGCCAACATCGAGGCACTTACAGCCTTGCTGAACTCCGATTCGCTCAAAGAACTTCCTGGTGACTGGTTCCCAGACGCTGTGCTGGAACCGCAGTCGCTCAAGCTCTCTCTGGTTGACGCCGAGGAGATATTCTGGAGAACTGTTCATTCAGATGATCTAAAGAAGTTCGGGAAAGCGGTCTATGAGAAAATCGGGGTCCTGGGAGATCATCTGGTCTTTCGTCAATGAACCGTACGTTACACCGCACGTTCGGATGCCAGCGCTCTTGCCTGCTTGAATATCATTATCCGTATCGCCCACCATTAGCGTTTCGTTTCTGTTCCACGCCTGATCGTTCATCACTTTCTCGATGACAGAGGGATCGGGTTTAAAAGGTATCCCATCGCTTCCCTGAATCTGGCAGAAGTGCTCTGCAATGCCGAAGTGCTGCAGCACGCGCCGGGTGCCCACGGTCAGCTTGGTCGTTGCCGTGGCGAGATTGATTCCTCTCGTCCGAAGTATCTCTATCGTTTCCTTCACGCCCGGAAACAGCGTTGTGGTTTCCAGGGCACGCGGTGGGTAATAGGTCTTGTACATCTCGGCAGCTTCAGAAATCCGGTGGTGAAGGGTCGGAGGGAGAAGAGCGGCAAACGTCTCTGCCAGAGGCTTTCCGATGAGAGGGTAGAGCTCTTCGGGCGCATAAGAATCCACGCCCAGTTGACGAAGCACCCAATGTTGTGCCGCAGCGATGTCGCGCTTCGAGTCGACTAGAGTGCCATCAACATCAAAGATGATGTTTTTGATCGCCCTGTCCTTCACAGCTTGCAATACCTCAAAAGAATAATCATTCTATCGTATCGGCTCAGGGATCGCGGCGCCGTCCTTCCGAGGATCTGACGCGCCGTAATTCAGCCCCGTCTTAGCGCTCCTCATCACCGCCTGGCCGCCGCCCATGACGGGTGAGTAATCTCCTCGCACTTCAAGATGGTGACCCATTGCCTCCAGCTGAGTTCGAACAGCAAGAGGTACTCGCGCTTCAATTTGCAGATCGCAGCCTTCAAACGTTGTCTTCCTAAATCGGGCCGCCTCGAGAGCTGCCTGGATGTTCATGCCGTGATCGACGAGGTTTGAAACAAACTGTGCGTGGGCTTGCGATTGATTCCATCCACCCATGATCCCGAATGCAATTTTCACATCATCCTTAGCCATGAATGCCGGAATGATGGTATGAAGCGGTCGTTTGCGTCCGGCGAGTGCATTGGGGTGTGTTGGGTCGAGCGTGAACAGAGCGCCACGATTTTGAAGAACAAAGCCAGTCCCCTCCGGCACCAGCCCCGAACCAAAATTCTCATAGTTGCTTTGGATCAGCGACACCATGTTGCCTTCCTTATCCACGACCGACAAATAGATCGTGTCATCACCGAGGTAGGGTGGATTTCCGGGGCTGACATCGCAACTGGCCTTTGTCGTGTCGATGCGTGCTGCTCGCTCGCGCGCATAAGCCTTATTGAGCAAGCCGCGGACCGGAACGGTCGAGAAGCGTTGATCGGCCACATACCGGAGAAGGTCGGCGTACGCGAGCTTCTTGGCTTCGATCATGACGTGGAGCGATGCGGTGGAGTTGTGGCCATAGGTTCGGATCGGAAAACGCTCCATGATGTTCAGCATCATCAACGCAGCAATTCCCTGACCGTTTGGAGGGAGCTCGTAGACCATCCAAGCATGGTAGGTTGTAGAGATGGGGTCGACCCATTCGCTGGAGAACTCGGCAAGATCTTGCTCCGAGAGTGTGCCGCCGTGACGTTTTGAGAGTTCAACGATGCGCCGAGCAATGTTGCCCTTATAGAAGGCATCGCGGCCTTGCTGCGCAATTTCTTTGAGGCTCCAGGCTAGAAACGGATTGCGAAAAACTTCGCCAACGGAAGGAGCATGACCGTCAAGAAGAAACGTCTGAGCACCAACCGTATCTGCTTTCAGAACCCGTTCGTTGGCCGACCATATAGCGGACACGAGTTCCGTGACAGGAAAACCTTCTTCCGCAACGCGGATTGCGGGTGCCAAGACTCTCGCGAACGCCATCCGCCCGAACCGTTCAAGAAGTTTTGCCCATCCATCGACAGCGCCAGGTACCGTTACAGAATGGATACCGCGATAGGGCATGGTTGTTATCCCTTTGCCTCGCAAGTACTCGATGGAAAGAGCTGACGGAGCATAGCCGCTGGCATTGAGCCCATAGAGTCTACCCGATTTTGTTTCGTAGACAATTGCAAACAGATCGCCGCCGATTCCGTTGCTCATCGGTGCAACAAGTCCCATCATCGCGTTTGTGGCGACCGCTGCATCGACGGCATTGCCTCCATCAGCGAGGATCGTAGCGCCGACTTGAGCTGCGAGGGGATTCTCAGCAGCGACGACGCCATAGCGCGTCACCACCATCGATCTCGCCTGTGACCGGTCCTGGGCAAAATCTTGGTTGACCATTGCGTTCATGAAAAACAAACAAATGAGGAGATTCTTTGCCATGACGTTTAGTAGGCCTATTCCGCGTCTGAGTTTTCTTTCGGTGAATCGTAAACAGTAAACCGTGAACGGTTCACGGTTCGCCGTTTACTGTTGACTATCTAGCGCTTCCACCCAGGATATCCTTATACACCTTCCCGTCCTTCATCACAAAGCCAATGTGCTCCAAAGCGCTGATGTTCCTCAACGGATCTTCTTTCACCGCAACGATATCTGCGAACGCGCCGGCGGAGATTTCACCGATCTTGCCGCTCATGTCAAGCAGCTCAGCCGCCACGGTGGTTGCCGACTTGATGGCCTGCATGGGTGTCATGCCCCATTTCACCATGTAGGAAAATTCTTTTGCCTCGTTCTCTTTCCAATCGAAACCACCAGCGTCTGTGCCGAAAGCAATTTTCACACCAGCTTTGAGCGCCTTGTTGAAGGTTGAAGGAAGGACTTCGTTGAAGACCTTGTTCATTGGGTTGCCAGCAGCTGCCCGGCCCTCTGCAACCCAGACGTTCACATAAATGGTCGGACACCAGTAGACGCCTTTTTCGACCATCAGTCTAATGCACTCATCATCCATGCCGAATCCATGTTCAATAGAGGCCGCACCGGCCATGATCGAAGGAATGACGCCGTCACGGGTGACAGCGTGAACCGACAGCTTCTTCCGATGCATGCGCGTTTCATCGGCAAGTGCGCTCAGTTCCTCAGATGTGAAATTCTGCAGGCTGCGGAACGTTCCGTCCGGCAGGCGGTAGTAGCTTCGATCGACATAGATCTTGATCCAGTCAGCGCCATAAGAGATTTCCTCCCGAACTGCACGCCTCGCTTCAGATACACCCGTGATTTCGATGAGCCCCTTTGGAGGTTTTGACTCCCACGCGTAGTCTCTGTTCGGAAGCAAATAATGCCCCGTGGAGTTGATCGCCCGCCCTGCCACAAAGAGCCGTGGACCGTCGATGACGCCGCGGTTGATTGCCTTCTTCAAATCGACATCGGCGTACATGCAGCCCTCAGTACCGAGATCACGAAGGGTTGTAAAACCGTTGAGGAGAGCGGTCTTGCACGAAAGCGATGCGCGCAAGGTGCGGTACGGGATTGATTCTTTGAGGATTTGCTCCGCGTAGTCCTCAGCGGTGATGTCTCCTTGCAGCAGGACGTGTGTATGCGCGTCGATGAGGCCGGGGAGAACAGTTGCGTTGGAAAGGTCAATGACTTTTGCGCCCCGCGGGATCGAGACGTTCTTCCCAACCTCTTTGATCTTGTTTCCTTCAATCAGGATGAGGACGTTGTCGATTGGCGTGTCGGACTTCCCGTCGATCAACTTGCCGCACTTGATCGCGGTTAGCTGAGGTTGAGACAGTCCGATTGACGCAACCAATAGGGCTAGCACGATAGCGATGAATGCTTTCATGGTGACCTCCTTTTACTTGCTGAATGCGAAAAAACTCTCGGCAAGAACAGTGCACCTAGCGCAAAGCTTGGTTCAAGTCTGACGACAGGGAGTTGATCAATGAAGCCTCCTGTTCCAGCACACGTGCAGCACGCACGATCTCTGAATCAGCTTCACTCCACTTTTTCTGTTCGATGGCTTCTCGCACGCCCGGTATCGTTTTCACGCCATACCCTGTGTAGGCGCCAGGCGCATAGATCAAGTGCTTAAACCACGGTCGTCCGGGTAGTCCGTCGGGACTGACAAGGGTTCGTTCGGCCTGCATGAGTTTTGCGTTCACGGCTTTCAGAGCTACAGCAGGCAACGGTTTTTCCGTTTGCAGAGCCCTTTTCGCTACCTGGTCGTACCGCTCCGCACTTCGAGTCAGGGTTTCAACTGCGTTTTCCAGTGGCGCAAAATTGAGGTGAGGTGGTACGTTTTCCATCGATGGCGGAACAAACGGTTCCTTCGGATCGGCAATTGCCGTGAAGACGCCTTCCGTTATCTGTTTGTTGCGCTCCTTGATTTCATCCTGGAGATTCTTCAGGAGTTTCTTGAGCTCATCGACATACCGCTTGACAGTCTCAGCGAAGTTTGTGAAGTCGAACGGCAGCAGATCCGCGTCCGCGAGACGAATCACAGCGGTGCCAACCGTTTGAGCGAGCGTGCGACCGTACGCGAAATGCGTGTCGGCGAAGTTCGTGTACCAGTAGAAGCCGTCATAGATAGAGTGGTAGATACCGCCGCCGTCCTCACCGCCGTACCCGAGGTTGAGCGACGCAACGCCGAGGTGATCAAGAAATGCTGTGTAGTCGGAACCCGAGCCGAGCGCTCCGATGCGCAGATCAGAACGCGAGCGGGCTTCGTTTCGATCCTCTGGCGTGTGCGCATTCGCAATGCGGAGGAGCTGACTCCGCTTCCACACGGAGATACGCTTCTCAGGGTCTTCGATATCTCGGGCGACTTCATTGATGAATCTCTCGAGTGTATGCGATCCTTCTACACCGAGGAATCCTCGTGCGTTTGAATCGGTGTTGATGTAGAGGACCGCTTTCTGCTTTAACTCATCGGCATGCTCCTCTGCCCATTCTGTTGAACCAAGTAACCCCGGTTCCTCAGCATCCCAGGCGCAATAGATAATTGTCCGTTTCGGTCTCCATCCTTGCTTCAGAAGTTCAGCCATCGCTCGCAGCTCTTCCATCTGGGCAGCCAGTCCCGAACAAGGATCCTGTGCGCCGTTGACCCACGCATCGTGGTGATTGCCACGGATAATCCATTCATCCGGATACGCAGAGCCCGGGATGGTGACGACGACATCGTAGATCGTTTTGATGTCCCAATTTGCTTTGACCTTGAGACGGACTTTCGCGGGCCCTGGGCCGATCTTGTAGGTGATGGGGAGAGCACCTCGCCACGACTCGGGAGCGACCGGACCGGCAAGTGCTGCAAGCAATGGTTGTGCGTCTGCATAGGAAATGGGGAGAACGGGGATCTTGGTAAGCGTTTTCGCATCCTTAATGTCGAGCCGCTTTGCGTTCGTCGTTGCGCCGACGCCGGGCGTGAGTGGATCGCCAGGGTAGAATGGCATATCCATCACACTACCACGCTGCACGCCATCTTTTGGTCTCCACGGACCCTTTGGAAAGACATCGCCTTGGTAGTACCCGTCGTTGCGTGGGTCTGAGTAAATCAGGCAACCGACGGCACCCTTTTCTGCAGCAACTTTTGGTTTGATCCCACGCCATGACGCGCCATATCGGGCAATAACGATGCAGCCCTTGACCGAAACGCCAAGTCGCTCCAGTTGTTCATAATCGTCCGGGATGCCGTAGTTGACGTACACAAGCGGAGCGGTGATATCCCCATCGGCAGAATAGGCATTGTAGGTCGGTAATTGCTCGGTGTGCTGATTGGAAGTCGGGTCGAGCGGCACTGTCGGCTCTTGCATCACAGCCTTGAACCTCGTCGGCTCGATAAGTTCCACGAGCCGTTCTTTCGGTGTTGGGAAGAGAACATCAAACGTCTCGATTCTCGTCTCAAGCCCCCACTGCTTGAACGTGGTAGCCAGCCACTCAGCGTTCTCTTTGCCATAGGGGGAGCCAAGATGATGTGGGCGTGCAGAAAGACGGCGAACGTATTCGCGCTGGCGTTCCGAGCTTGGAATCGTGCGGAATCGTGCATCCCAATCCAAGGTCGCAGTGGTCTTCTGCGCTTGCAGGAGTTGTGAAGTTACAACGAAAAGGACGAGAAAGCAGGTGGACTTCATCAGATCCTCCGATGCGGCCGGTTAGAGGTGAAATGACTCGGGAAGGTCAAGAAACAGGTCCTGAACAGCGAAGCAAAATATGAGGATTACTCACGAAACAAGCAAGAATGAAGGCGGGCTCATCTACCAGGTTTAGATGAATTGGGGAATGAATGTTCGGTCAAGATCGGTGTCCTGTTGCTCACAAAGATTGAAATGGATTTCGGAACTTGGGCTGTGTAACACTGTGGCCGAAAAAGGCGTCGCGGACAAAAGGTGTGACAGGTTTCTTTATTACGAGGTAATTTGACGAATCATCACCGACGCAGTATCCGATCACGAATCATATTGATTCGTCTGCTCGGGGAGCAGGGGCGCGGCGTGCACACGGAGGATGCACACGGCTTCATACTCTCCGCTTGCTATCGAAAGCTCTTGCCTGTGATGACATTATATCCCTGAACGGTAAGATCATCACTGGTGGAGACTTGGCTGCTGGAGTGTTTTTCCACCGCCATCTTCCATTGGTAAACATCTGTGAAGGTGTGCTGGACCTTCTTTGTGAGCCGGTCGAAGAGACCGCTGGCCTCATAGGCATCGGCGTCTTGTTTTGTGTTCCAGATGGAGATGGACATCGCCTCGTTTTCCACCCCCTCGGTGAGGAATGCGTAGCGGCAACCGGGGACAGCTCGGAGCACGGGAAGAATTTCGCTTGCATAGAGTTGTGCGAGCTCCTCGATCTTGTCCGGCTGGATTCGCGCTGAAACGATGCGCACGTACAAGCGGTTGATATGCTCGGTGGGGAGCGTTCTGTTGCCCGCTGTAGCGGTGACCTTGTACGACTTCACGATCGGTTCTTCGGGGACAGGTACATACTCCAGCGTGAGATCTTTCGAGAGCTGGATCTTCCATTCGGAGGAATCAGAGAGATATGGCGCAGTCTCGAGCATCAGTCTCTGGAAGATGCCGCTTTGTTCGTATGCCTCGGCGTGCTCAGGGGAGTCCCAGAGCGTCAGCGAAATGGATTCATCGGGGTGATCGATGCTCTGAATGAGGCTCGCGTAGAGGCAGCCGGTTGTCTGCTGGAGTGCGGGGATGATCTTTTCGTTGTAAAGTCTGGAAAGCTCTGCCGAGGTTTCCGGTTTCACTCTCACTTGAACAAGTCGCATAAACATAGCAATCGCTCCTTTCTCTCGGGCGCTCTTGTCGATAAGTTTTAGCCACTCGTATAGATTAATAACGTAAAAGATGGGCGTTCCTCACCCCTCCCCCAGAAAGACCTGCTAAGCTCCTCGTCGGCCCTTACCAACTCAGACTACTC
>JBBTCR010000179.1:0-1643 GCA_038043105.1 Bacteroidota bacterium | reverse complement strand
CACCAAGAAGAGGTCAGAATCCGAAATCCGAATATCGAAATTCGAAACAAATCCAAAACCCTAAACGAAAAATCACAACCAGCAGCACAATTCACCGGGAGGCTGGGCTTTGAAGCTGTTTCGATTTTCGTGATTTGAATTTTGATATTGTCTAGAGTTTCGGATTTGGTGCTTCGGATTTCAAGAGGAATTTATCTCGAAATTTGCAGGAGTTCTTTGTGTCTCGCGATTCATTCAGGCTAATGGCTTCTGGCAGGTTCCTAAGAAACAGATTTCTCGACTCGCATCAAGAGAACGCAACCATCACTATTCTGACGACGATGAGTGCCCATCCTACCAACACAATAATCCAGGCCACCTTGCGGGCAACCTGGACTATGACGAGGAAAACCGTCAGGACAGCGAGATAGCCAATCGGATCAGATAAGTCGGCTGGAACAACGACGGATGGAAGGATCCAGTTGAGCAAATGGACAACCGCCAGCCCCGTGTAGTGTGCAATGGAATAGATAAATGTCAGAACGTGAGCAAGAATATCTTTCCAGATTGGAGTCTGTAAAAGAAGTTGACCCGCATTCATCAACGCTTCTCCTCGATTTTCCGTGTTATGTACCGCAACTCATTGAGTGGGTTTTCGGCGCCACCACGTTGCCAGCACCGATCCGGAAATGTTCATCCACGGACCGAAAATCGCAGGGGCTAGTGCAGCGCTTGTGCTCTTCAGTACGTCCATGGCTATGCCGGTTGCCATGCCACCATTCTGCATACCTACCTCGATGGCCACCGTACGGCACGAACGTTCGTCAAGACGCGCTGCCTTTGCAGCCCAGTAACCAAGGAAGTAGCCGATGGAGTTGTGAAGGACTGCCGCGACGATCAGCATGAACCCCACTGCCACAAGTTCATTCCTCGATCGCGCCGTTATGATAGCGATGATCAAACAGATGCTTGACATAGAAAGGACCGGAAGTGCTTTGTCCATCCAGTTGGCTGAATACTTGAGGATGTTGCTCAGGATGAGTTTAGCCAAAGCGACTAGGCCAATCAACGCAAACCCAAGGATTGTTCCATTCTTGATCGCTGCGAGGGGTCCGAGAACATCCTCCTGAAGAAACGTTGTCGCGATGCCAAGCGCGGCCGACCCAGCTGAAACGAGAGCCAATGAGCCGACTCTATTTGCCCACTTCTTCGTGCTGTAGAGAATTCTGTTGGCAATCAATCCAGCAACAATCGGCACGATAATCATGTTGAAAATGGAAAACATCATAGCGACAAAATCGACATCGATGAGTTTCCCGGCAAGGGTTTTCATCAGAAAGGGCGTCATGATCGGCGCCATGAGCGTGGAACAGGCAGTCATCGTCACGGAAAGGGGCACGTTGCCGCCGGCAAGATAGGTCATGACATTCGAAGCAACTCCCCCCGAGACTGAGCCAATGAGAATAACGCCGGCAGCGACTTCCGGATCAAAACGGAAGAGCATGGCAATGCTGTAACCCACAAGGGGCATGACGCTAAATTGCAGAACGATCCCGATGAACACCGGCCACGGCATTGCGAACACCCGTTCGAAATCCTTCGCGCTCAACGTTGTCCCCATACCGAACGTTATGATCTGAATCAAAGGAACGATGAGGATTCTC
>JBBTCR010000178.1:0-3900 GCA_038043105.1 Bacteroidota bacterium | reverse complement strand
GACGGCGTGTGGGCAGCCACCGGCTCGCAGATCATCGAGTGGTATCGCCACCTGCGCGCCGAGATTCCCTAGAACCTGCCCGGCGTCGCGAAATTCTCGAATCGCGTGTGCTGCCCGAGGAATGTCAGCTTTCCGGTCTTTGCATTCGAATCGAGGTTTTGTCAGGGCAGTTAGTCTTACTGCGTCGCAATTTATGCGGGAAGCAGAGATTAATCATCTGGTCCCCTCTCCCCTCGTGGGAGAGGGCCAGGGTGAGGGGGGCCGGCATTACCCGTTCAGCCTCTCCCCCGCCCGCTCTCCCACCAAGAGCGAGGGGAGTCCGTTTTTGACGCAGTACGATTGGTGTGCCATGCCTCAATAACGGATTGATCGGATTGAAGGATGACAAGGGTCGGCGCAGAATAGGGGTGTTCGACACCGTTTTTCGGCGGTCGACTTCAAGTTATCGCGCATGATGAACGAAGGCTGATGTGACCACTGGTTTCGTATATGCGATCGAAGCGCCCTCCGATATTGACCTCATGGACGGGAGGACGAAGGGGCGCACACTGCGAGGCTCGGGACACAAGGTAAAGGCAGACTGGGGTGCCCTTATGTCCCAATCCAGGCGTAATCAACTTACCGAAGCGCTCCGTGCAGGCGGCTCTGGTCTGCTATCGCGCGCGCTAACCCAGAGCCCAACACGGACGCGCGCAAAAGCGGCGCGCGCCGGTTAGCTCCACATTAGGCTCGACCGGAATGGGCGCGACCACTAAAGGTTTCTTCATACAGGGGGAAAGCCCCGATCTCGGTTACCTCAACGTCCGTGATAGCCCCCACCATGAGCATACGCGACAGTACATCGATTCACTTTGGGCGAGATATATGCCACTTGCTGACGCGCACTTTCGCGAAGATGCAAAGAACCATTTCCTCCAGCGGTTCTGGGAAATGTACGTGGCTGCCACGTTTACGGAGCGAGGGCTAAAGCTATGTCGAATCGGAGGTGAAGGACCAGAGTTCTATTTCGAACTTTCGCAGCGCCGCATCTGGGTTGAAGCCGTTGCGCCTGGCCCAGGTACCGGTCTAGACCAAGTCCCCGAACCTCAATACGGTGTGGCAACGAAAACGCCAACAGAAAAGATCCTGCTACGGTTCACGCACGCATTGGTGGAGAAGCGGAAGAAATACCTTGAGGCGTTAGAAAAGGCGATCGTCACGTGTGACGACGGTTACTTACTCGCTATCAACTCCCGTGGAATCCATCACGGCCCCAGCGGCAACACCATGCCTTACTTTGTTCAGGCCTTTCTCCCTTTCGGTCCTCTTGCGTGGGCGCTTGATCCCAAGACTGGAAGCATCGTGGACTCGTTTCATCAGTACAGAGATATGGTGCCGAAGCAGACTGGAACGGAAATCTCTACGAAAGCGTTTCTCGATCCCGAGTTCCGGTTCGTCTCCGCAGTTCTTCATTCATCGGTGGACTGCGTGAACTACCCTCAAGAACTGGGGGCCGAGTTCTGCATTCTTCACAATCAGAGTGCGGTTCATGGCATCGACCCGTCAGTGTTCCCTTGGGCGAGGCAGTTGATCCTTCGCAATGACGAGCTTGTTGAAATCTAGCTTTGGTTAAGCAATATTGCGGCTGAATAAGCGCGAACGAACGTAGAACCTACGAATGGGGTGGCGTTATGAATAATGTTGACCATCGCGAACCGGCCGCATTTGGGCGGCTTTTGGTTCGCTCAGCGATTCTTGGATTATTGGTGCCGATTACGCAGGGTGACTTCTGGGAAGGAAAGGCCATCCAAGTCGCTTTTGCGCTGGTGATTTGCCTGTTACTTTATGGTCTTGAAAAGGCTGTCCTGTGGCCATTTCGCAAGCGACAAAGTATCAGGCCGCTTTATTCGGCAGCTTACAGAGGCGCGCTAGTGTACTCTTTATTGATACTCGCAAGATCGGGAGATATCGCGGAGGCGTTAGGGGCAGGTATAGGGGGCGCTTTATTCGCGATGCTGCTGTTTGCGATCGAGAATTGGGCCATCAAATTACTTGGAAGAGGAAAAAGCACAGTTACCGCTCAGGAAACGGCTTCCGAAAAGTGACTACTCATGAGCAAGCATTCTGGGTTTCGCGGATTGAATCCTCTAAGTCGAACGGACGGGCCGAAAATTTCGTGCCATATCGTTTGTTCGAGCGGGCTCGCCGTTCACCAAGACGTTGGGCGGCAACAGAAGCATTGCGATGATCGACCTTCCGATATCTGACTCAACCGGCAACGTGCTGCTGCTGACCACCGGCATACATAGTCACTCGTTTGACGCGGTGACTTGTTCCCCGCGCACAGATGGTGGCTTCGGATTCAGTTTGCTCTATTACTTTGTTGATAACACATATCAGTTGACTCAACTTGAGGCCGCATGCAACGAGACCGTAACGCGCAATGAAGTATGTGTTCTGCCGAATAGCGTCTCTTCTAGGTGGCGAGTACTGCTTACGCCAACCTTGCGCTCACGTGACGTAGCTACCCGTCGTGAAGCCGCCCGGCTAATGAAGGACTTGTTTAGCGCATCGCAGGCGCAAGGAGTCGGGGCCACTCGGCTGCTGATCACTCACTTCCACTACGTCATTAAATACCCAGAGCCACACGTTTTGGGAATTCTCGATGCGATTAAGGAACTTATGAAGGGCTCATTTCTGGGCCTTAAGGTGCTCGGCTTCGACTTCAATGCACGGCACTCCGCGCAATTCGAGCGCCAGGTGTGCGAATCGTTTGCCGTTCAACCCGGCGCTCCAGGGGATGCGCCGCAAGCGGCGCACCCCTGAGATCTACGTAAGATGCCTCCACAAAGTCCGCAAGCTGCCATGCCAACCGAACCGAAAGAACTCACCGAGGCACGCGAACTCCTTGGAAAGTTCGAGGCGGAGATGCATAGATCGGAGGGGATTATTCATCTCTCCGAGGCTCTTTCGCTACTTGCCGACGTGCGCGCAGGTGCGGAGTCCGAACGAATCGCGCAAATTGCCTCGAACATCGGGCTTACATATGTGAAAAAGGCTCAGGCCGAAGTAGAAGTGTTGCTAACCCGAGCCCCCTCCGCGCATTGGGAAACTGTTGACCACTGGCAGAAAGTGTTCGCCGAATTCGAGCGCTCAGGCTTCACGCTCCCCGCCGACGCGGCTACGGCTCGCTCGAGGCTCCTGATGAAGAAAACGGAAAGAGAGATTGACCTGATGTCACCGACCGAGCGGCAACAACTCCTTGAGAAACTTCAGGCAATGGATCGCAAATGAGGCATCTACCCCGTAGCTGGTGCGGACCGGCCACCAGCGTCGTGCCACGTCAAATGTCAGTGCAGGCCGACCGCACAGCATGACGGCAAAGACTGGGAATCGCGAACTGAAGCATATCGATGGGTAGAAACAAGAAAGTCGTGGAGATCGACGGTGCGAAGTTCGAAGCGATGACGCACTTCGCGAAGTTGAGGCTGTTCGAAGATTTCACGCAGTTATTCCACCACGAGCTTTCGAAGATCCCATATTCCGAAATTACCGTTATGAGCAAAGAGAAAGCCGAATCCGTCGCTGAGGACTATTACCGCAAGAAAGGATTCGAGGTTTACAGATCTCGAATCAAGGACGGATACAGGAGCATCGGCGTAGAGTTTTATTGGAAGGACTACAAAGATAAGCTTTTGGACAGTGATAGAAAGCTTATCGCACTGTTGAAGGGCATAATGCCCGGGAAGGATTTCGAAGAGCTTGCGATGATTGTCGAGCAAAAGAACGGAACCCCAGATTTGCTACTCATCAAGAATGAACGGATCGAGTTCGTAGAGGTAAAATATAACTATGAGACGGTTAAACTGAAGTTCCAACCACCGTCGAGCGAGTTTTTCTTTGCACGATAGGCACTTGGAG
>JBBTCR010000177.1:0-4168 GCA_038043105.1 Bacteroidota bacterium | reverse complement strand
GTATGGGAATAAGAATGCCGACGACTTAGTTGTTTATTTTTTCGTCAAAACGCCGGATGACTTTACTCCGCCTGTCCGCAACAATCAATATCCGATTGGCGATGTCTTGCCTGCTGGCGCTACCCAGACCATCACTTCCAGCAGACTTTGAAGCCTATGAGCCAAAAATTTCCGAAGAGATCTCACGCGAAGATGGAGTAATTCGAGGAAAGAAAACGGCTGAGTACCTTGTGATTCCCCGAAACGCCGGCCAGCGGGTTATTGAGCCCATTTCGTTTTCGTACTTCGACCTCGAAAAGAACAGCTACGGCACCATCCGATCACCAAAATTTGAAATCAGCATCACGCCCGGGAAAGACGTGGGTAGCAGCGTAACAATCGCGGGAAAATCTGACATTCGACTGCTTGGGGAGGACATCCGGTTTCTAAAGCTTTCTCTCGGTCAACTTCAACGCGTCGGCGAGTCCCCGTTTGCGGTCGCTTCGCTTGTGGTAGCTCTAGTTTTTCCACCCATTCTTTTCCTTGGCGTTTTTGTTTATCGCAAGCGGCAGGAGAAGCTTTCTGGCAACTTGGGGCAGCTACGCTTTGAAAAGGCAGGAAAGGAGGCTAGCAAGCGACTGAAGCATGCCAAGAAGCTTTTCTCGCGGGGAGACACGGAAAGCTATCATGCGGAGATATCACGAGCGCTCATGGGATATCTTGAAGACAAGCTGCACATCTCAAGAGCGTCGTTAACGCTCGATCGAGCGATCGTGTTGCTTCAACAGCGCGGTGTAGCAGCCGAAACCGCGCAGGACATACAGTTGTGCATAGAAAGGGCTGATTTCGCTCGCTTTGCCCCGGAAGCAGACACACAGCAGGCGCGCTCAGAGCTCCTTGACGCTGCAGCCAACGTCATCAACAACCTGGAGCGATCATTCAGTAGGCAACGATGAGAATGCGTTATCTCTTATTGAGCTGTCTCGGTGTTCTCTTTGTTCATGGCTCAGCAATAACCCAAACCGCTGTTGACGAGTTTGACCGAGGCAATGCATACTACCGCGATGGTCGGTTTGAGCAAGCTGTTTCCACGTACGAAAGAATCCTCAAGCAGGGGTTGGCAAGCCCCGCGCTCTATTTCAACCTCGGCAACGCGTACTACCGCTCAGGCAAGATTGCGCCCGCGATCCTTGCCTACGAGCGAGCGCTGCGTTTGGAGCCCGGCGACCCCGACGTCAGGCACAACCTGGAACTGGTGAACCTCAAGACTGTCGACAGGATAGAACCGCTCCCCCAGTTGTTTTTCGTTGAATGGCTTCATTCGGTTTCTGCCGTCGCCCCGGTGACAACAACAGCCTGGTTGTTCGCTGTCTGTTGGATTCTATTCTTCGGGGCCTTCTCGGGCATTCTTTTGCTCACTCAACCCGCACTCGTCCGAAGCCTCCGTACCATCGCTGCAACCTCCCTCCTGCTGCTCATACCACTCGGGATATTGTTTGCAACGCAGGTGATTGAATCGCGCTCGCACAACGATGCTATTGTCACGGCGCCAGTTGTCACCGCAAAGACATCGCCCGATGCCCAAAGTGTTGATGCGTTCGTTATACACGAGGGGCTAAAGGTAAGGTTAGGCGACTCGGTTGGTGGGTGGGTGAAGATTACGCTTGCTGATGGAAAAGTGGGCTGTATTCGCACTCAGGACTCTGAGCGCATTTGAGGCCTCGCCATGTCGTCGTCTTGCTATAAACAACGCAACCCAATGACATTGCAAGAGGAGTGAGTGTATGGCGTCACGAGCACAGATTCCAAACGCGGCAGCGCTTGTTAACGAATATATCAAGAAAGCCCCGCCGTTCGCGCGCCCAATTTGCAACAGACTACGCGAGATTTTCTTCAAGGCTGAGCCGGGGATCGTTGAAGATTGGAAATGGGGACCGAATTACAGCAAGAACGGGATGGTGTGCGGTTTTGGCGCCTTCAAGCAACACGTTTCTCTCGCGTTCTTCCGGAGCGCGCTCATGAAAGATCAACGCGGCTTGTTTATCAAGGAAGCTGTTGCGGCCAAGAGCATGCGCCGCATAAAGTTCACGAGCCTTGACGACGTTGATGAACCGACGCTTGTAGCATATATCAAAGAGGCCGTCGCGATCAACACAAGCGGAATCAAATCGGGCGACCGCGACATTCCGATCCCGAAAGATTTTAGGTCGGTCCTCGCGAAAAGTAAGAAGATCAAAGAGCGCTTCGACTCGCTTTCCTACACGCATAAGAAAGAATATGTGCGATGGATTAAATCAGCAAAGAAGGAGGAAACGCGGAAGGCACGATTAGAGAAAGCGTTCGAGATGCTCAAGAAGAAGGTGAAACATCCATAGCCTGAAATTCGAAATCCGAATATCGAAATCCTAATCCCAAGGCCAGCATTAGAGGTCCGACTTCTTTCCACCGATTGTCTCCGTCAGAAGTCCCACTTCTTCTTTTCCCTTGAATCCCTCCCTACCTTCCACTATTTTGATTCAGCCGTTGGTCGGGGGCGCGCCTCCCAACATGCGTCTTGCTTTTGCCTCCGTTCTATCCAACTTGAAACTTTGAACTCTCAACTTTTGAACTGATTTCATGTTCTGGCTTCAGATCATTAAGAACTTTATCAAGATCCTTAGTGCGGGACAGGCGCCGGCACAGATCGCCGGTGGTTTTGCGCTCGGCGCTATGATCGGAATCTCACCAATCTTCACCCTGCAGGGCCTGGTTCTTTGGCTGGTCGTTTTCATTCTTAACGTGAACCTCTCGGCGGCTGTTCTCTCGTTCACTCTTTTTACGCTGGTAGCGTACATCTTCGATCCCTTGTTCCACGCACTCGGATATTATCTCCTTGTTGATGCCCATTCTCTGCGCGGCCTGTGGACGACGCTGTACAACGCGCCGATCGCACCGCTCACCCGGTTCAACAACACGGTCCTTCTGGGAAGCTTCCTAAGCGGCTTTGTTTTGTTCCTGCCTGTGTACTTCGGCATGAAACGTTTCGTCGTAGCTTACCGCTCACACATCGGCGTTAAGGTGGAGCGCTGGAAGATTTATCAGATCATCAGCAAAAGTGCGTTAGTTCGCTGGTACGGCAAAATCCGTAATCTGGGGGAGTGACCATGCGCAAGAAATTCGTCTTTTTTGTGCTCGTCCCCCTCCTGGCGTTGTGCATCGTTCTATACCTATTTGCCGAGCGCTGGATTGAATCCGGACTAGAGGAAGCGGGCGAAGGTATTGTTGGCGCCAAAGTAGAAATTGATAACCTGAGGCTGTCCATCTCTCCTGTTGCGATTGAATTCTCACGCCTTCAGGTTACAAATCCCAAGGATACGTGGAAAAATATTTTCAAGACCGGAAGGGTTCGGTTTGCGCTGAACATAGGACAGCTAATCCGAAACAAGTATATCGTCGAAACGATGGAGGTGAATAACCTGATCTTTGGGACCAAACGCGCGACGGATGGATCGCTGCCAAAACCTCGATCTCTATCTGGCGAATCCTCATCCATTATCATAGAAGCTACCGCGGCGCTGACCCGCGAGGCAAAAAAAGCCCCTGTCTTTGACCTTGAGAAGCTCAGAAAGGGCCTTAAAATCGATAGCTTGCTCAGCGTTCAAAGTCTCCGAACGATCCGACACCTGGACTCGCTCAAATTACAAGTACAGGAGGCCAGTCAGCAATGGCGGGCAACCCTCGCGGATATTGAGAAGTCCAAGCAGCGCGCCGCCGAGATCGAGGCGAACATTAAAGCTATCAACCTGAACGAGCTTAGAACAATCGAAAGTATCGCAGGCGCCATCAACAAGGTGAGCGCCGCGTATAAAGACATTAACGAACTTAACGAGACGTTCAAGAACCGGCGCGCGGCGATTACCGATCAAATCAACCGACTGTACTCCTCTGTCGCAATGGTTGATGATCTTGCTCGCGCGGATTATGAGATGGTCAAAGGCTTCGCTCGCCTTCCCGACCTCAGCACACAGGGAATGGCAAACCTCCTGCTGGGCAAAGAGATACTGCATAAGGTCAACAATTATCTCTCCTGGGTTGATTTCGCCCGAACCACGGTGCCGAAGTATCTGCCTGAACCCGAGTACGAAAAGCCAAAGCGCTTTCAAGGCCAGGACATCCATTTCCCCGTGGAACGTGCATATCCTAAATGGTG
>JBBTCR010000176.1:0-8303 GCA_038043105.1 Bacteroidota bacterium | reverse complement strand
TAAGGCGGGTTCCGCACTCTGGGATCCCGCAAATGAGCGGAATCCAAGAGCGGGACTGGCGCCTTTGGCGGAAAACTTGAAACTCTTATTGCCCAAACTCCCCCTTGAAATCACTCCACGTGAACGTGCTCGTGCCGGTCGGGACATCGACCCAGCGCCAGATAACCCAGTTTCTCGAGCGGTCAGCCAACAGGAAGAACTGCGCCCGTCCTCTCGCTTCCTTGGGAATAGTTGCGACTGAGTGCTGCACGGTTAAACGATAAGTGGCTTCGTATTGCGCTGAATCCGACTGCAGGCTCTGTGCGCTTAATGCGTCAAATGCAAGCGATGCTGAAGAACCGCTTGGTATCTTCGATCGGACGTTTTCGAAGTATTGCTGCTCGGATTGTTTGGACCAGCTCAGGAACACACCACCGTATTTCAGCTTTGCTTGTGGTGTCGGTTCAAAGGTGAAGCTGCGTCCAGAGGTTGTGGAGTCGGCGAATGACTTGAGGTAGTTGACACTGTTGAGATCCCGGAACGCATTGATCATATTCGAGAACGCCAAGGAAGGTTCAGTGGGGGGAACGTAGTTTGAACTCGATTGCGTTGGCGGTTCCGGATCCCGCGTCTCGAAGATGTTGCATGAGACTTGGGTAACCACCCCAAACATGATAAAAGCAGCTATTCGAAACTTCACACCCTTCGTTGACCATTCTGCGGGGATTTCATCCATCAGACTGCGATCCGCCCCTCCAATGCACGACTCAGCGTTGCTTCGTCTGCGTACTCCAGGTCTGTGCCCACCGGCAACCCCCGCGCAATACGTGTGACTTTCATCCCCAGAGGCTTCAACAGCTTGGAGAGATAGAGCGTCGTTGCCTCACCCTCCACATTTGGATTGAGGGCAAGGATCACCTCTTCGACATTTGCGTTCGATAATCGCTGAAGCAGTTCCTTGATCCGCAGATCCTCAGGACCAACTCCGTCGAGGGGAGAGAGTGCGCCGCCAAGGACGTGATAGAGGCCTTTGAATTCATTTGTCTTTTCAAGCGCCAGAACATCAGTCGGCTCTCCAACAACGCAGATCATGGTCCTGTCCCTCTTGGTGTTGGAGCAAATCAGGCATGGATCGCATTCCGTGATGTTCGAGCAAATGGAACAATACCGCACTTTGTCTTTGACATTGACGAGAGCTTTGGCGAACGTGACCACGTCTTCCCGGTTCATCTTGACGACGTAGAGGGCTAGGCGGTGGGCTGTCTTCCGGCCGATGCCGGGAAGTTGAGCGAATTGTTCAGTGAGCTGCTCGACGGATTCTGCGGTGAAGATCATACTGTTCAAACAGGTAGATAATCATTGAGGTCAAAGACCCGGGAAATTCAGCCCCGGAATGTTGGGAATCATGCCGCCCGTGACTTTTTGCATTTCCTGCTGTGCCAGTGCAGCGGCGTTCTCCAAAGCCTTGTTCACGGCAGCCACAACAAGATCTTCCAGCATCTCCTTCTCTTCAGGATTGACCACTTCCTTTTCGATCTCAATCTTGATGATCTGCTGTCTGCCGTTCGCGGTGACCTTGACCATCCCTCCACCAGCTTCCGCCGTAACGGTTTTCTGCTCAAGCTCTGCCTGGACTTGAGCCATTCTCTCTTGCATCATCTGCAACTGTTTCATCATGCCCTGCATGTTCGGCATCCCGCCCTTAAACATCACACGCTCCTTCGTCTCTGTTAGTGTGGTATTCTGTTCGGTTTCGTTGTCAATATAGTTTGAAATGCCAGGAATGTCAACGAAGTGCCTCGCAGGCGTCTCATCGCGTGCGAACATCACTGCAGACTTTGAAACGCAACAAAAGCCGTTTGACATTACAGGCAAATTGGGATATATTTCAGCTGGCCCGGAGAAGCTGCTCCGGGTCGTTTGGTACATACCATTCCACAGTAGCTCAATGGTAGAGCATCCGGCTGTAAGGTTCGCGTGAAGAAAGATTCTCGAACCTATGCGGATAGGCGACGTTACCTGATCTCGGCTGTGAAGAAGAGACGACGGGAGCTTCGCCTGAAAGCGATAGCCTATAAAGGCGGCCAGTGCCAAGTTTGCGGCTACGCGAAGTGCATAGATGCTCTCGAGTTCCATCACCTCGAGGAGGGAAACAAAGACTTTGGGATATCCACCAAAGGATATACAAGAAGTTGGGACAAGGTGAAAAAGGAACTAGACAAATGTTTGCTGGTTTGCGCGAATTGTCATCGAGAGCTCCACGCGGGTGTTGCAGCTTTCCCGAGCAATCGGGATTGAAACATCGGGTGAATTCAGGGAAGCCTAAGTCCTACAGAAAGGATAGGGTAATCCTGAGCGAAGCTCCGTGAAGAGAATGTATGTAGCGGAGAACGTGCAGAGACTAGAGGATGAGGATTCTCACCAATAAGCCTCACAAGCGCCCGACCCCTGAGCAAACCTGAGCGAGTCACGCATGGCGTGACAAGTCGAAGGTGGACCGAAGGGTGAAGAGATAGTCCAGACCATCACGAAAGTGATGGAGAATCTGTAACCGGAGGGTTGTAGGTTCGAGTCCTACCTGTGGAGCTTGTCCTGAGCAAATGGCGCAGCAGGCGCCATGAGTCGAAGGACTGGTTCGACTCGCCCCATCGCCTGCAGATGATGGGGCTTTTTGTTGCGATGGGGGCTCCGCCGTGAGATATGGCCCCGACCAGATGGCGCCGCCTACGCCAGCCATATATTCACCGATCTCGATAGGAAACAAGCGAATGGAAAACTCTAGGGTTCACACATTTCACATCCCGGTGATGGGGCTGGCGTTTTCAATTGATACACCGATAAAAGTCGCGCGTTTCGGCATCTCTTCGGTGATCTCGATCGTTGACGATATTCTGATCGAGCACATGCGAAAGCATTACTCCGGCTTGCACGGCGAACCGTACACCCCCATCTCACCCAAGGATGACGACCATCGTGCCCGTAGGATCACTGAGTATCTCAATCTTGTCAATCGGATTGTTCAACAGCAGATTGCAGATCTCAAAGCCTCAGCGTTTGAACGCGGTAGCGAAATCGTCAAGTATTTTGAGATGCTGGCGGACCGTTCACCATTGAAAGCCCTTTACCACCGGATGACGAAGGCGGATGACCCGATAGCTCGAACGACGCTGGAAAACGAACTCCGAACGAAGATTGTCGCCGGCGCCATCGATGTTAATATTATGACCAAAGTGGATAAGGTGAACAGGGGGACGAATCGAGAGGAACTGCCTCCGGAGTTCTCAGACGCACTTGCTTCCCTCCGCGGCTTCGCAAAGAGCGATCTCGAATCTTCGGTTGTCCTTTCTGCCGGACTGAATCCACGGTTGTTCAGCTATATGGGACGATGCCCCGAGTTTCTTCCCGACGACCGCGGGACGCTGAGAAAAAAAGTCATTCTGAAGGTGAGCGATTACCGCTCGGCATATATTCAGGGAAAAATCCTGGCAAAGAAAGGAATATGGATCTCGGAGTTCCGCATCGAATCAGGCTTGAACTGCGGAGGCCATGCCTTTGCGACCGACGGCTATTTGTTGGGACCAATTCTGGAAGAATTCAAGACAAAGAAGCATGACCTCATCAGTGAACTGCACGATTTGTACTGCGGAGCGCTTAAGGAAAAAGGAATCTCCGTTCCTCAGTCGCCACTGAAGGTGCGGATCACCGTCCAGGGGGGAATTGGCACGGCCAAAGAAGACACGTTTCTGCGTGATTTCTATAGAGTCGACGGAACAGGATGGGGATCACCATTCTTGCTTGTCCCCGAAGCCACCAATGTTGACGATGAGACCAGAAGGAAGCTCTGCAACGCGCGAAAGGAGGACTACTACTTGAGCGACGCATCGCCACTTGGGATTCCGTTCAACAATCTCAGGGATAGCTCGAGCGAACAGCAGCTACGCCGACGCGCCGATGAAGGCAGACCCGGAAGCCCGTGCGTGAAGAAGTTCCTCATTTCCAATACAGAATTTACCGATGAGCCGATCTGCACCGCATCGAGACAGTACCAGGCATTAAAAATCAAGCAGTTGAAGAACCTGGATTTGCCCCCGGCAGAGTTGGATCATAGAATTGGAAGGGTTCTTGAAAAGGCATGTCTCTGTGAGGATCTCGCAGCCGCCGCGCTGAACAACACCAAATCAAATAGAACATCGGAAAAACACGCGGTCGCCATCTGTCCGGGCCCGAACCTTGCGTACTTTTCAAAAATTGCAACCCTGGAAGAAATGGTGGGGCACATTTACGGCCGTACGCAGCTCCTCACGGTTCTCGACCGTCCGAATCTGTTCGTCAACGAGCTGCGGTTGAACGTCGAATACCTCAGAAACGAGATCAAGAAGCGGCTCGATTGCTGGACCGCAAGAGAACAGAAGCATTTCAGCACCTTCCAGGCAAACCTGCAAGAAGGGATCGCGTACTACATGTCGCTCATTCCCAAGCTCGTCGAAGAAACGGAGCGGTACCGCGAAACCATGCGGCTGCAGATGCTGGAGTTGGAGCGGGAATTCATGGAGATCGTACTGCCGAGCACGGAAGTTTGTGTGGAAGTATAAGACACGGCACATCTGACAGATTCGCTAAGCAAATGAGCCCGAGTCCATCTCGGGCTTCTACTTTCAATCAGTCAAGCACCGCGATTGCAGCAGTAACTCCGAGATTTCGGCAAGCGACGTCCATGAATGCTGCCCTTGACGTTATTCGGAAGTTTTCTTAACGTCTGACAGATCAAAGCCCCGTCTCATCCAGTTGCTATCCCCCAAGAACATACTACTAGCAATCCTTTCCGAGACATCCGCCAAGAACCTATCCATAGGCAAAACGCACCTCATTAAGTTGCTGTATCTGGTCGAGGTCGAGCACTACCGGCAAAGCGGAGAGCGTTTGACCGATCTCAAATGGAAATTCTACCACTATGGACCCTACGCTCACGAGCTAGAAGCCATCCTTGCTGAGCCAGAATTTTGGCAGGAGACCAAGCAGACTCGCGATGAGAAAACCTTTATCCAAATCAAAGTGTCAGAAGCACCAAGAGCCTATGGCTCTTTCGTTGACGCAAAGACCGGCCTCTTGGTGAAACGAGTCGTCGGGGAATGGGGGAGCAAACCGCTAGGTGAGGTTCTTGACTATGTGTATTTTGAGACAGAACCGATGCAGTGTGTAGAAAGACGCGGTGACTATCTCGATTTTGCCACGATCAAGCAAGAAGCACAAAAGCCTGTGATACCTCTTAAGGCGTCCGCGAAAGCGGAGGAACGTATTCGTGAATTGCGGGCCAGGCTAGCACCATTTTTTGAGGCAATGGGGAGGCGAAAACAGACTCAAGAGACGCTCAGTGATGACTACCGGGCCGCGTTAGAGACTTGGGACGAGGAAGAGGGTCAGGGAAAAAAGGACTTCAGCAATTTGACTGTTCGTATTACCAAGCCCTCAGACGAGATTGGCAACGAAGGGAATTGACATATCTGGCCTCATTCCTAACTATTATGAGGTTGGACCTACTTCGATCGAGCCTGCACAAGTTATCTGGATACCCTCTCTTTATCCAAACAAAGACAAGCTGATACTGAACATCGATGTCACGTCTGACCCGACTGAGCAACATTTGGTGTCCACCGTCAGTCCTCTAGCCCAACGAACAGTTCAGATCCCGATAAAGAGCCTGAACCTGGCATCTGATGAGTACTACTTCGCAGTGAAGGGGAAAATGCGACCAGCTATCGTCCTAGCGGGTGGCTTTGTTCGATGGGAGACCAGTCCGACTGAACAGTTGTTCGTTTGCGTTCCACTCTATGGTGTTGACAAACCTAGAATCAGCCAGAGATTCGTCATCGAAGTTCAGGCCCTCAAGTACCCCGGAATGTTTTACTTCCCACCGTCGCCGCAGTTTCGCTTGCAAGAAAGCGTAGCCCGCTTCTCTCTTATTCAAGTGGCTCACGGCAGCGCGTTGCAGTTGCACAGATCAGGTTCGGATCCCGTGATGCTCTCGGATGAATTCTTCGGCTGGATGAGAAGTCATCTGATAGAGTATCTGGGCGCAGGGCTGCCAGACGACAAAAAGAAAGACTTGGCGGCATTGAGTGAACTCGTGATTGCAGAGGCAAAAGCCCAAGGTGTCTACTAAGTGAATGACGTGTTGAACCTATGCCAACTCTGAATTGGATCGGACGAAAGGCAGTCGAGAACCACCACAAGGAGGTCCCTTTTCACCTACTGAAATGCGATGAGAAGCTTTCAGTGGGTGACCTAGAGAGCGGAACCCCCCTCGTCGAGGGAGATAACCTGCTTGCGCTCAAAGCACTCCTCCACATCATTGACGACAGGCCATGACCGCGCCCAGAGAAATCGTCGACCTCGTCGAGCGTTTTGACCGCTACAAAGACCAGTACACCTCGGGCAACTACAACGAAGCGCAACTCCGACAGGAATTCCTCAATCCCTTCTTCGCCGAGCTCGGCTGGGACGTCGAGAACCGTCAAGGGTACGCCGAACCGTACAAAGAAGTGATCCACGAAGATGCAGTCAAGGTCGGCACGGCGACCAAGGCTCCCGACTACTCGTTCCGCATCGGAGGCACGAGGAAGTTCTTTGTGGAGGCAAAGAACCCATCAGTCAACCTGAAAGAAGACATTAGCCCCGCTTATCAGCTTCGCCGCTATGCTTGGTCGGCAAAGCTGCCTCTGAGTATTCTCACGGACTTCCACGAGTTCGCGGTGTACGATTGCCGCACGAAGCCGCTTAAGACCGACAAGGCGTCTTCTAGCCGCATTCAGTATATCACGTACAGCGACTACGTAGACCATTGGGATACGATTGCAGCAGTTTTTTCCAAAGACGCGGTCCTGAAGGGATCGTTTGACAAGTACGCGGAAGCGGCGCGAGGAAAGAAAGGCACGGCGGAAGTCGACGACACCTTTCTGAAAGAAATCGAGTCGTGGCGGCAGCTTCTGGCAAAGAATTTCGCACTGCGCAACTCGAAGCTCACGCAGAGGGAGCTGAACTTCGCCGTGCAGCGCACGATCGACCGGCTCATCTTTCTCCGCATTTGCGAAGACCGTGGTATCGAAACGTACGGCCGGCTGCTGTCGCTTGTCAACGGGGAGCGAGCTTACCGGCGCCTCTGCGAATACTTCTACCGGGCGGATGAGAGATACAATTCGGGTCTTTTTCACTTTGAACGTGAGAAGGGACGGCCCGAGGAACCGGATGAGCTTACTCCGAATCTGCATCTCGATGACAAGCCGCTGAAGGAGATACTCGGCAATCTCTACTATCCCGACTGCCCTTATGAGTTCTCCGTGCTTCCTGCCGACATCCTCGGACAGGTGTACGAGCAATTTCTTGGAAAGGTCATACGCCTTACCTCAGGCCACCAGGCGAAGGTGGAGGATAAGCCCGAGGTAAAGAAGGCCGGTGGCGTGTACTACACGCCAACGTACATCGTCGATTACATCGTCAAGAACACCGTGGGCAAGCTCCTCAACCCGGATTTCTCTGAAGCTGTCCCAGAAGAAGCAAATGTCATTCTGAACGAAGCGAAGCGCAGTGAAGAATCTGCTCATCGCGTGAGTCAGGGGGTCAGCAAACGGGGCAATGCAAAATCTCTGACCCCAAAAGAAGCCTCCAGGCTCCGCATACTCGATCCCGCCTGCGGCTCAGGCTCATTCCTCATTGGGGCGTATCAATATCTGCTTGACTGGCATCGCGACTGGTATGAAAAAGACAGCGCGGAGAAATATGTAAAAGGCAGGAACGCTCCGCTCTTTCGAGGCCCGGCTGGCGACTGGCGGCTGACGACGGCCGAGCGGAAGCGCATTCTGCTCAACAACATCTACGGCGTTGATATCGATTCGCAGGCTGTAGAGGTGACGAAGCTCTCACTGCTCCTGAAGGTCCTTGAAGGCGAGAACGAACAAACGATCTCGCAGCAGCTAAAGATGTTTCACGAGCGTGCACTGCCCGACCTCGGCAACAACATCAAATGCGGTAACTCGCTCATTGGTCCTGACTTCTACGAAGGCAAGCAATTGTCATTGCTCGATGATGAAGAGAAAATGCGGATCAATGTGTTCGACTGGAAGAAGGAGTTCAAGGAGATTATGGATGGGGGCGGGTTTGACGCTGTGATTGGGAATCCGCCGTATGGTGCTGAATTTGATCAAAACGCTAGTGAGTATGTTTCCGATCGATATTCGACGTACGTGCTGCGTATAGAAAGTTATATTATTTTCCTTGAGAGAGCTTTACAGTTGCTGAGAAATGACGGTCTCTTCGGATACATAATACCA
>JBBTCR010000175.1:0-16715 GCA_038043105.1 Bacteroidota bacterium | reverse complement strand
TGCCGATGGTGTGACGGACGCTTGCTCGACTATGGTCACGGTCGTCGGCTCGAATTTGATTTCTCTTGGCGTGAAGGATTGCGCATATGACGGCACCTTGGTGACCGAGAATGCCTTTGCCAGTTTCGGAGCGCGAAGCTCGAATTTCACCGGCGGCTGCACGAGATCATATTCCTTTTTCTCCACCATGGCGGTCACTTCAGTTGTCGGCCGTTCCGTCGCGACGTGGTAGACGGACGTGACGACCAGATGCAGAAGAGCGGCCAACAGAAATCCGATGGCGAAGTACTTCTGGTACGTTTGCCTCCAATGCCCTAACCGCTGAAGTCCAGTGTTTCGTTCTGGTGCCATGATCCTCAATAGACCTGGGAAGTCTTCAAAACTTCGAAAGTCTCAACAGGTTATTTCCCCGCCTCAATCCAACGTCTGTGCATATCGGCGAAGAACACTGCCGTTTTTGCTGCTTCGATATCTTTCCACTCGGTGACAATCTCATTGAACAGTGCAAGAGCTTTCTTCCGTTCTCCGAACTGTTCATGTGCCGAGGCGATATTGGTCTTGCAGCCGTACACGATTTCCGTGTTGGGATACTTGTTCATCACTTTCGTGAGTTCTTCGATCGCGACCTTCCAGTTCTTGGCATCGAAGAACGCCATCGCCGCTTCATACTCACGATACGCTTGTACCTGGCTGAGATCCTTAATCAGCAGCTTTGCTTCTTCAATGCGAGCCTCGGCAGGGAACTTCGTCGTGAATGTTTGATACGCGATCAGAGCTTCGTCGTACGACTTCTGGTTGTAATAATAGTCGCCGATCGTAAACTGTGCGTCCGCAGCAACTTTGTTTGTGGGGAATCGCTGAATGAGCGTTGTGAATGTCTCCAGCATTTGTGCGGTCTGCTGGAGCTGATAGTAGCACCATCCTTCATTGAACATCGCCACCGCTGCGTTGTCATTCTGGGGATGGCGGCGATACACCACCTGGTATTCTTGTGCTGCTTCAGCAAATCGCGACGTATTAAAAAAAGCCTCGCCAATCTGCATTTGCGCTTCAGGCGAGCGCTTTGAATTCGGGTAGGTCTTCAGAAATTCCCTGAAGGTCTTGATCGATTCATCCGCCTGTCCAGCATGGTACTGTGAAAACGCGTGGAAGTAGAGAGCATCCTCCCTGAACCTGCTATTCGGGAACCGCTGCATATGGCTCCGGAAGACTCCCGCGCTGCTTTTGTAATCGCCACCCTTGTAGTAGATCATGCCAAGCTGAAAAAAGACCTCTTCGATATAGGTGTTGGTCGGAAACTTCTCGCCGGCTTCGTTGAGCGTGGCGATTGCTTTCTCGTGCTGCTGAAGATTGCCGTAACTATTGCTCATCGCTACGTACGTCCGGACGGCGGAAAACTCGTCCCTCTCACTCGTTGCGAGGACCATATTCCCAATCTCAACCGCTTTCTCGTACTCACCCGCACGATAGTGAAACTCGCAGAGCATCGCAAGGTACTTGCTCTTTTCAATACCTGCCGAAGCTGCAGAGACAAGGTCCGACAGCAGCTGCGCTCCCTCCTTCTTCTTCCCGATACTGATGTTGCTGAATGCCAATTTCTCTTTGGCTTGCGGTATGAGCGCTGGGAACACCTGCTGGAAGACAGCCGAGGAAAGGCATGCTTGCAAGTCAACCGATGCCTCTTTGAACTTGCTCGTTTCGAAGTATACAAGCCCGCGGCCATACAACGCCTGGACTCGCGTGTTCTCCGTTTGGGATTTGTCGCTGATCACACTATCGAATTCCGCAATCGCGAGATCATACTTCTGCTGAGCGTTGTAAAGCTCCGACCGAGCCAGCCGCACAAAGGGAGTGAAATCCGCGCTGTCACGCCGCGCGGCGGCAGAGGCGCGATCGAGGAACCGCGTGGCATCGTCAAATCGTTGCTGGGCCGTGTACGCTCGTGTTACGCGCGCAAAGGTGAATGGATAGTACAATGAAGATGGTTCGACGCGGGCGAGATGGTCGATGGCTTTGTCGTGTGCGCCAAGGCCGTAATAGCTCAAACCCACAAGATAGTGCACTTCGCTCAGATCGAGCTTGGATTGGTCGCCGGCGAGAAGTTCCTCAAACGAGGCGACAGCTTTTTCATATTGGCGTTCGTCGAAATAGCTCTTACCGATCTGCGTCCGAGCAAACAATGCTTCATTCGACTCCGGGGCGCTCCGGAGGACATCCGCAAAGTGCTCCCGCGCCTGAGCATAACGCCCAAGCCCAAGGGATGCAAGTCCTCGATACATGGTGATTTTGGCCAAGAACTCGCTTTCCGGGAACAAGGTTTTGATCGAATCCGCGTAGGAGAGAGCGTTCTTGAAATCACGCGAGTTATAGAAGTTGCTGATCGCCAGAAAATATGCCTGTTCGACAGAGAATTTGATCGCCTGGGCCTGGGGAGCATATGCCCGGACATAGAACAGATACTCTTGCGCAGCTTTGTCGTAGATCTTGGCATCTTGGTATGTGCGTGAAATCTTGTACTGGAGCTTCGCTTGGAGGGGCTTGTTGGTGAAATTCTCGTCAATGGCCTGGCGGTAGATTAAGATCCCCTCGTCGAATCCCTTCAGTTGCGTTGTGTACTCCGCCATCTTCATATATGTTGCTTCAACGAGTGTCGGCATGAGTGAAAACGTCGCAATCACCTTGCGGTATGTCTGCATCGCGTTCTCGTACTGCCCCTTGCGCTGATACGCGTCTCCAATCCTGACCTGCGCCTTGGCAACAAGCTCAAGCGTGTTGACGTCGATATCTCGTCCGGCCTGAGCTTCGAACAACCTTCGATCTTTCACCGCCTTCAGCTCAACGTTCTCCCATTCGGTTGATGCGAACTTCTCGGGCCGATAGCGATCGATGACATCGATAAAGGCTGCGATAGCACGATCCCAACTCCCTTGATCGAAATAATTCTGGGCAAGTTGATAGCGGGCGCGGGCATCGAGCTCGTTCTTGGGGAATTCACGGATGAGGGTTTCGAATGCCAGGTTGGAGCTATCGATCATTTCCAGTTCACGGAACGCCCACCCGATGTCGTACCATGCACGCGGGACCCTATCATCGAGGGGGTGACGCTCGATGAGGCCGCGGGACTCTTGAATCGCGCGAGTGTATTCTCTATCCCCGTAGTACATATCATAGATCTGGTACTGTGCAAGTGCGGAAAGTCTTGGGGAATCCGGCCGGCGCTCAACAATGCGGTACGTTTCAATGCTTTCCTCTTTTTTTCCCATGTTGCGAAGAGCGTTACCCTTTTGATAGTATGCTGCGGTCCGCACACCGACGCTGATCTCATTTCCGAGCAACGAAACCCGGACACTATCGGCTTCAATGAACTTGCTCTGGGCATTGATAATCCATTCGTACTGTTCAATGGCCCGCTTGTAATCCTTTGAAGCGTAGTAGTCTTGCCCGCTCTTGAACCGCGTTTGCATCTCCTGCGGCGTCGGAATAAAATACGCCGCCAGCGACGCAGTGAGGACGATGATGATAATCGTTTTGAAATCCATCGTTAGAACCCAGCGTAGATCGTCACAAAAATTAGCGACTCCTTCCTTTCGCGGAAGCGCGGGTCGGGTTGCCGCGGAAACTCGCGGCTTGTGAGCTTGTAACCCATGTCAATCAACACGTTGTAGCCACCGTAAGGCGATTTGTTGCTCAACGTGATCGCAAAGGTGGTGCGATTTTCGTCCCGCTCGGGGGACTTGAGGTCCTTAATCTGATAGTTGAATGAATTGCCCGTTCCCGGAATGCTGAACCCCTGCAACCCGAGGCGGAGGTATGTTCGGTCCGTCAACCGGTAATCAATCCGGAAGATCGGCATCATCTCCTGGATGTGCGTCCTCACGGTGTTAACCTGCTGGTTGAACTGATTTGTTTCGAGCTGTACGATTTTCTGTGTCCTGACCTTCAACTGGGGGATGAATTGAAGATGGCCGTCGAATAACTTGAAGGTGTAATCCACCTTGTTCACAATGCCGAGCTTGACGATACGGCCGTCGGGCTGTTCATCCGGGTTCAGGAAAGCGCCTCTGGCATTACGCAGGGCTTCGCCGACGGCCTGCTGACTGTTGAATTCGTACTTCACATTGTTCTCAATCCGAAGGCTGGGAACCTGAGTGTAGACTGTTCCGAGGAAGAGTTGATGGACCGAGCTATTCTTGTATTCAAGGGGGTCAAAAGCGAAATCCGGTATGGCGGCGGAGATTGTCAAGGGACTGATGAACTGATACCCATTGTTCGGAATATTATCTCGTACGCGCTTGAAGACATAGAAGAGGTTTATGCCGCCAAAGCGAGGTGTGCTTGCTTCGTACGTCCAGCGGAGGTAATCGTTCCTGTTTTTTCCCCCTTGCGCTCGTGCTTTTTCCCGGATGGTTCCGAGCCTCAGATTCATCGACCGAATGATCTCGAAGCTCCCGAACAAATGGTGCCCGTTGAGGTCGGGATAATACGCGTAGTCCGGAAGAATGTCATTCTCCTGCTCGTCGATAACGCCGTTGTTGTTCCAGTCGTCGCCGTAATTGAAGAACGGTGGGTCGGTGTAGTACGTCAGGAAGTCCTGTAAATAATCAGGGATACCGTCTGAGTTCCGATCGTCATCGGGTATGCCATCGCGATCTTTATCCTTGCCGGGGAAAATTCCGGCATCTGGTCTTCGGACAATATCGCCCAGACCCACAAGCTCGTTGATGTTCTGCCGATAACCCAAAAGGAAGGGGTCACCGAACCCTGGGAAGCCGAGACGGTAGTTGTAGTTCACCACATCGCCGTTTCGAATGTCAGGTGTCGAGCGGACGTTGTAATGATAAAAGCCGTCTTCCCATCGATCGTTATCATCATTATCGTCGACGAGGGAATAGACAGCGCCTCCTGCCTGCCCGGGGATGTACTCGCCGGGGAGGCTTGCCAGCGGAGTCGAGGCAGCAGAAGGATCAAAACCGAGGAAGTCTGGAGCGACGGGGGCGTTCTGGCTGCCGTAGTAGCTGTTATCCATTGTGTACAGATTGAGCATCGTCGAATAGCGCGGATCCAAACTGTACCGCTCAGCACCCAATGTCAGCCTACCAATTTTCTTGGTCCCTCGAACGAAAAACGCACCGCCGATGTCTTCGAACAGCGCTCCTTTTCCGATAGGATATTTCAGGAATTCCGTGCTCCGGACAACCTCGCCCTCGACGTTGAAACCCTGCCAGCTGAATTTGAAATTCAGCCCGTAGACGGTCATGCCCGTCAACAGGCCGTACGAGAAATTGACGACGCGCTTGTTCGAGCCGTCTTTGACATTCCCCTCTGCTCGAACCATCGTTCGAAACGTGGTAGGAACCGCGAGCGGTCCAATCACGATGCTGTCGGCATGTGAACGGAACGACGTGTTCTCGTATTCATCGAGATTGTTGATCCAGTCGTGGCCGGCATCGACTCGATAGTCATTGGAAAGGATAACGCTGAAATCAACGGAGTTCGCACCCGGTGGAATGACGAATGCGTACGTCATGTTGTAGTCAAGGTCAAGGCGATCACTCGCGAGCTGAACCGGATACCGCGGCACAGGAGTGGGGGCGGATCGGGCGCTGTAATGGACATAATCGGTCTGGCTGACGGTGTCACGCTGCGGATAGGTTGCAACGTATATCGGTTGAAACTCGCGGAAAATCCAGTATTGGATAGGAAACCTCAAGTCGACGCGCCGCGGATCGGGTACACGGGCATTGATATTGACCATGGGATGCGCCGTGCCGTTGATGAAGATCTGTGGCGTCGAGAAGATGATCGGTCCGGAGTTATCGCCGGGTGAATCGTCGTGGACGCGGACAAAGATGACGCGCGGCACCGCATTGGCCGGGACTCCACGGATCGAAATATCCTTGCTGTCGAGGGAGCTCCTGCGCTGGTGCTGGTTGACGTAGGTTGCCCCTAGCGTGAGAAAATCGCCGATGTCAGTCTCGAAGTGACCGCCCATGAGGTACGTACTCCATTCACGGGTACGGCGTATCTGCTGCGACGCCGTAAGAACGATTTCCGGATTCATTCGCACTGGGTCTGAAATGCGCGAGGCGATGACGCTGCCACGATACTTTGGTGTTGAAGCATCCCATCGGATGCCGTTAAAGCGCGCCTTGTCAAGGGTCAGCGACGTAAACTTGGTGCGAAGCGCATCGCCGATCATAAGCCGGCTCGTCAAGCCGCTGTAGCTGTCATTGAGAATCACCAGGTTCGAGAAGTACGAGCTGTAGAAGCGTGATTTGCTGAGACTGCTGGTCGGAATATCCAGCAGCTGAAGATTAGCAGGACGTTGCTCTTCACTTAGTCCAAAGATCGTCACGCCGTCGACGAGGAAATTGCCGAAGTTGTCATAGAACTTCCGCCTCAAGAGCACCGAACTGTAGTTTTCGTAGTTCCTCCCGGAGTAGTTCTGATAGGACCCCTTATCTCTGTCGGTCGAGATGAACTGCGGAAGGAGTTCGCTCGGCAGGAGGAGTATGAGGATGATCAGTAGAACAAGAAGCGAGAACCGACGAATCATACGCTGTGCGTGCAGTGACAGAGTGTTCAGAAAGAGTACCGCAACGTCAAATGATGAGTGCCGGAGATGTACAGGAGTTCCGTTTGGTACGCAAAAGCGTAGTCAAACGTCAACCCAGCTACCGTGAAGCCAAGGCCACCGTTCAGGTCGCCCTGTTTGGCTGACGCCTGAAGTCCGCCTCCTCCACCTGCTCGAAGCATCAATGCAACAGGCTGTTCGAAGATAGAAGTCTGGAGCGCAAGAATTTCCATCCCAAGCCCGAGCCGTTTCATCGTCCCCGCAACGGTGTAATGAGCCGTCACGGCATAGTTGTACACGCGTGAGATGTAAGCTACTCCTGTCGAGAGTTTCAGATTCAGTTTCCCCTCAGCCGCTCCGTTTTTTGCTATCGAGGGTTGGTTGATGTCCCCCAAAAAGATGCCGAATCGAATATCGTTATCCGGAATGATATTCTTGAGCTGGGCTTGTGCACCGGCATCGAACGAGAAGGTGACGTTCGAGTAACCATCTTCCGGAACGGCGAGTCGCCCCGATGGCGCGGGCGCTGACCATTGCAACATCTTGACGCTCCCGCCCACGAAGAACAGATCAAACAAGCCCTGGGCATAGCTGCCCACGATCTCATTCTCTTTCCAGTAATTGGATGAGAACGAACGTATGCCGACCCCCAGGTTGCCCACGAGGCCCAGGTTCGCGACGGCGCTCCCGGAAATATAGCTCAAGCGATCGTCGCTGATGCCTGTGAACAACTGGGTGTACGAAGTGGACAGGGAGAGTGTTTTGAGAGACGCGATGCCGGCGGGGTTATAAAAGATGACGTTGGGGTCATCCGAGAAGCTCACGAGCGATCCGCCGAGCGTTACGGCACGGGCGCTAACGGGGAGTTTTGAGAACCCCCCGGCGGCCGCTTGCGCTGAGACAAAGATCACGACGGCAAGAACAGACAGAACTCGATGGTTCATACACGCATCTTAATATGCAATGGAGACCGTTTTCGTTACAACCGCGGGCGTAAGACCATCCACATCGACGAGGATTTGGTAGATGTACAGACCCGGCGGGAGTAACCGGCCATTATCATCCCGTCCGTCCCACCGCACGGCATTCTGTTCGACAAAAGCTTGAGCCGTGGATTTGATGTCGAGCACCGTTTTCACCAGTCGTCCGGAGACGTCGTAGATCGTGATTTGAACGGGACGAGCGACGACGAGATTCGAAACGAAGAACGTGAAGTGCGTTTCGTCGTTCCTGCCGTCGCCGTTGGGAGTGAACGGATTCGGATCGGCCATAGCTTCGACGATGACTTGTTCAGGAACGCCCGATGCGGTGAGCGTCCAGCTCTCGACGTTGTTAATTACCGTCGCGTCGACATGCTGCGGGTTTGACGCGTTAAGTTTGGATATCACGACGGACGGAAAGCTCGTTTCATCAAGAAATGGTGCGAACTTGAATCCAACGTTGATGGTTGCGTTGAAGTTGATCGTGCTGCCGAACCCCAGAGTGATTTGACCGGGCTGAATCTGGACGGAATATGGGAGGTTGAGGTCGTTGACGGTAGCCCCCGTGATGACGATTGGCACTTTCGTGAAGATCACGAGCGTGTCAATTCCGGTTGTGCGCGAGTCGGTTTCTACGTTGATCTGATACTGGAACTGTGTCTCTTTTAAAATCTGAGCAGCTTGGGGAAGAACCTTTGCGACCGTCGATTTCGCGACCAGAATGGTATCGTAGGATAGACTCGCTTCATCCACTCTCGGTGTCTCCACGGATGCAGTATACAAATTCACACGATATTGCATATACTGACGCGGCTCGAAGACATTGAAAAGTGAGTTCGGAAGAGTCACCTCTTCGCTCCACGGACTCCAAGACGGTGTCACGTTCGGAGTATTGCCAGTGCGAACCTGCATCCGAACGGACGTGCCGGGCGGAGTTAGGGCTCGCCAGCTTGCACGCCCCCAGTTGACCGATTTGCCTGCATCACGAGCCTTCGATGTGAACTGCCCCTCTTGCAGATAGCCGGCGCCGAAGACCTCAATCTCGCCGAAGGTTGTCGAGAAGGGGTTGGTCAACGACGGATCCTGCTTGTCGACGACCAACAGCAAGTATCGGGCAGTATCCGGATCGAAGAAGTCATCCGTGTTCGCTCGCTCATTGTCCACGATTTGCTTCACCTTCTTGTACGAGAGCGTATCAAGTCCGAGATGGATTGAATAGCCGCGCACACGGAAGTTGATGCTGTTGGACGGAAAGACGCGTGTCACCACGCGATTAACCACTCGGACGGCCTGTAGATCGATACGAATCTGCGTTCCTTCTTGACCCGGGAGAAGCTCGAAGAATGACGTGGCTGAGACCTTGCCGTCAATCATGAGCCGGGGGTTCGAAGCTGTTGGGTGGTTGGATATCTTCAGCGGGTCAGGATTCGTGTAGCGGACCGCGATGTCCTTGTTCAGGGCAAGATTGGTGTTCGTTCCCGTCTGAAGGATGATCTTGTTCGGAATCGTCGTCAAATCGACGTCCCTGGTCCGTGACGTATCTTGGATGGATAGAAATGTCGTGTCCCGGATGACCACCTGTGCTCGAAGTGAGCCCAATGCAGCCAACAAGAGGCAGAGGACGACAATCGAATAGCATGAAGGGGGGCGATTCATAGTCTATGTTGAGTCATTGTCCTCATCACGCAGAGCTGCACGCGGGTCCGGAACATTTACAAAACTCCCGCCGTCTGAGCCACGATTTTCTTATCCTGCTCGAGCAGCGGGGCGAGGCTATACCGAGTAACGTTGGCCAAATGCAGCTCGTCAAGAATCTTCACCATAGTTGAGTACTTGCTCTTCCGATCAACTTTGATCAGTGTGATCAAGTTCGGATTCGCGTTGACACGCCCCTCCAGGAAGCCGCGGAGCTCTTTCTGATCGAGGGGGCGTGGTGCTTCCGTTCCGAGATTCCAGAAGATGCGTCCATCCTCCAGCACTCGCAGAAGCAAGAGGCTTGCCTCCGTGATCTCGCTCTTGGTTTCGCTGGGTGGAAGCGTAATCTCCATCACCTGTGGGAGGCTGAACGTCATGGTCACCATAAAGAACGTGAGCAGGAGGAACGCAATGTCGACGAGCGGCGTCATATCGATGCGAATTCCGATGCGACGCTTCTTTTTTTTCTTCCCCTTCTTGCCTTGTTCGCGTCCGCCGACCGATTCGAACGTGCCCATCGATCAGTCTTTCCTTTCAAGTTCTGTCACGAGCTCAAATCGTGCGATGTTCGCCTTTTGCAGAGCGTTCATGACGTCTTCCGCTGGTCCGTACATCGAGTCCTTGTCTCCTTTGATGACTGTCCGCAGCTTGGGATTTGCACTTCGCGCCTGCTGGACCATGGCAGGAAGCTCTTCAAGAGTCACCGGAATGGATTGTTTCAGTTTGTTCTGCTCACCGAATATCCGGGCACGCAATTGCTGTGAATCCAGCCCGAAATAGAGTTTTCCTTCAGGGCTGAACGTGATGGTTATGACATCCGACTCTGGGAGCTTATACTTCGAATGCGATGCCGGGAGGGAAAGCTGGACATCTTCCTGGGGCTTGAATTTCGTCGTGAGCATGAAAAACGTCAGCAGCAGGAAGGCGACATCGACCAGCGGCGTCATGTCGATGCTGATACCAACTCTCTTTTTCTTGACTTTCGGCATCGGAGATCCACCATACTACTGTGCTTCTTCTTCACCGCCGAGAATCTCAACGATCTCAAAGACAGCCTCATCCAGCAGGAAGGTGAGATTGTCAACCTTGTTCACAAAGACGTTGTAGGCGACGATCGCCGTGATTGCAGCGAACAATCCGCCGGCGGTATTCACCAGGGCTTCTGAGATTCCTAATGACAGCTGGACGGCATCCGCCGAACCCGTTGAGGCAAGAGCCCGAAACGACCGAATCATGCCCAGGGTTGTGCCGAATAGTCCGACCATCGTCGCGATGGACGCAATCGTAGAAATTGCAATGAGGTTCTTTTCCAGCAGCGGCGTTTCAAGCGCGGTTGCTTCCTCGATCACGCGCTTCACCTCGACTATCCGTTTATCGATAGGCAGCCCTCGCTTTTGAACGGTGAGGTACCGCTCAAGGGCAGCCTGCAACACGTGTGCGCACGTGCCCTCCTGCCGTTTGCACATTTCAATCGCTTCCTCGAACTTCTTCGCCTGAACGGCATTAATGATCTGGCGGAGAAAGCGCTGAAGCGGTTCCTTCCCTTCGGCTTTCCGCAACGACATCGTCCGCTCGATGATAAACGTGATCACCATAATCGAGAGGGCCAGCAAGAGGATGACGATATAGCCCCCGTCACGAATGTACTGTGGGAGCATATAGAAATAGATCACCGTTGAAACTGCGGATGCGAGGACGAGAAGGACAGTCGTGAATACACTTTGTTTCATACCAGAAAGCTCCAAATTTCAGAGAGGTGTGATGAAACGGCAGCAACTATTGTGCTGCCTCACGTCGTGCCGTTTTTGGGAATTTTCGTCGGCAGCTGTGAGACGGTGACGCTATCCCGAAAAATGGTACACCAATTTGAAAACAATTGCAATAGGAAATAGGCTCTCTGCCTGTGTGTTTGAACAATCGCGCGGCGAAGAACTCCTCGTCTGATGCTAACCGAAAAACGTCCTTCAGCCGTAGGAGGAACGATTGTTAGGGTTGAGAAGATAAGTGTTTGCGCTCGGGCTCGACGACACCTTGAAGGATGATGAGACCAACCAGGAAGAAGAGACCGACGAAGAGAATGGCAATGCGTTGGTTTGTGAGATCAGCCAGGATGCTGTACAGGGCCGGTCCCACGACGGCCGAAGCTTTACCGCAAAGTCCATCATAGAACCCGAAAAACTCGGCCTCTTGCTCCTTTGGGGTCAGCAGCGCCATCATGCTGCGGCTTGCAGACTGTGAAGAGCCGATTGCCGCGCCTGCACCCATCGCGACGACATAGAACATAGCGACAGTCGTGACAAAATACGCCGCAATGGAAATCGCGAGCCAAATGACCAGTGTTATCGAAATAGTCTTTTTCGGACCAATCTTGTCAGCTACGAATCCGAACAGAAAGGAACCCAAAATTGCACTCGACTGAACGACGGCGAAAAAGACGATGATTTCACTGGAGCTCATGTGCAGTACCTCTTCGGCGAAGATTGCAGCAAAGACGATAATGGTGAGAATGCCGTCGTTGTAGATGAAAAACGCTATGAGGAATCGCGCGATAGAAGGGTACTTACGCTCGACGAACAGAGCTCGTAATGTCCGGCGGGCTTGCTGAAAGCCGGCACGCATGAGGTTCGCGGGCCTTTTTGCAGATGTCGATGGCTCTGGGACCCAGACAAACAAGGGGAGAGAAAACACGAGGAAGAAAACGGCCGCAACTACGAAGGAAAGACGCACATAGAAAAAGTAGTCGGGCTGATTGCTGTCCGGGAGCATGAACATGACGATCAGAAGCACGGCAAGGGCGCCAAGATAGCCCATGGCGAATCCGTAGCCGGAGACGCGGCCATACGTATGTCTTGCCGTTATGCTGGGCAGGAAGGAATCGTAGAAAACGATCCCCCCCTCAAAACCGGTGTTGGCGATGATAAAAAGCAGCATGCCAAGAAGCACCATCCCCGGCTCAACAAAAAACATCAATGACGTGCAGACAATGCTGGCAAGCGTGAAGAGCGATAAGAAAAGCTTCCTTCGGTGTGAGAAGTCCGCTGCTGCGCCAAGGGGGGGAGCGATCGCCGCGGCAAGGATCATGGAGAGGCTGACAGCGAGTCCCCACGGCCAGTGTTGTCCCTCCGCTACTTGCGAAGTAAAATACCTCGAGTAGATGACCGTGACAATGATAACCGAAAATGCGGTGTTGGCGAAGTCGAAGAGTGTCCACGCGAAGATTTTTCCGCGGGAATAGGACCGGGTCTGAGCGTTGGCGGTGGGGGGGTCTGGAGACGTCAAGATCTGTATCGAACCTATTTGGAGGTTTTCTTCTTCGAGGACGAATCAAGAAGTCCTCGACCGGATTTCTTCATCCGTCCCGTTGCTTTCAAATCGTCGAGAATGGAATCCAAAACGCCGTTGACAAACTTGTCGCTCTTTTCTGTGCTGAAGCGGCGTGCGATCTCAATCGCTTCGTTAATAGAAACCTTCGGTGGGATATCCTCAAAGTACAGGAGTTCGCAGATGCACATTCTCAGCACAATCTTGTCGATGACAGCAAGCCGGTTGAACTCCCAATTTGCCACACGGCTGGTAATGAGCGCATCCAGCTCATCCCGGGTTTCGATAACCTTGAGGAAAAGCCGTTGGGCCAGCTCGAAGATCTCGGGTTCCTTCTTCAAGCTTGAAACGATATTCTCTATAATGGATTCGACCGGTTCGTGGGAGAGTTCGTAGGCATACAGTGCCTGCAAAACCTTCTCTCGAACTTGTCGGCGTCTGAAGGACATAATCTATTCAATGATCCTCTTGTATCTGCCTCTTTATTCTCTGGAAGTTCTCGCCTGCACCTGGCCTCGCTGGCGATCCTCCTGTTGAACGGGCGGTGGCACAAGCGAGATGCGAAGAGACGGAGCCCGCGGGTGTTGATCGACAAGTACCGGTGTCCGGTACACACGCTCAATATTGGATTCGGTCAAGACCTCGCTTGGTGTGCCCAACGAAAAAATCGCAGCCCCTTGCGCTGCGTCAACATCGTCGCGTTGCCACAGAAGCAAAACCCTCTTGCTGAACGCTGCGGCGAGGTTGAGATCGTGAGAGACCGAGACGATCGTGAGATTGTGCTGTGCGTTCTGCTCGCGAAGGATTTGAAAGATCTCAAGCTGATGCGAGATGTCGAGATGCGCATTTGGCTCGTCAAGGAGGAGAATCTGGGGCTGCTGGCTCAGTGCTCGGGCGATGAGAACCCGCTGACGCTCACCGCCGGAGAGGGCGGTGATCGGCTTCTCAGCGAGATGCTCAATGTCGGTCAGCCGCATCATCTCTACGGCGACGTCGAGGTCGTGCTGACTCTCGAACCCGGATCGTCCCACATAGGGGGAGCGTCCCATGAGAACAACTTCGAGAACCGTGAAGGGAAACACCCACAGCGCATCCTGCGGAACGTATGCGATCAGGCGCGCAATTTCTTTCCGGCTGTACTGCTGGAGTGAGCGACCTTTCAGCGTGATAGATCCGCGCTGCGGCAACAGAATGCAGTCCAGTAAACGGAGGAGCGTTGTCTTCCCCGATCCGTTGGGCCCGAGTAAACTGAGGAAGTCTCCCGCGGGGACTTCGAAGGAGATGTCATGCAGGACGGGAAGGTCAGCATAACTGAACGAGACGCGATCGATGCGAAGGCTCATTCGAATGACAAAGAAACAGGCTGGATGACGACGTTGCACTCTCGTTGTTGACGCTGCGAAAACATAGAGAAAAAATGAATGGTAGGCAAGCTAATCATAGCCTTTCATTTCGCTCGAGAGACAGCGGTCATTTCTTGCCAGAATGCACCTCTGAGCGATCCCATCACACTTGACAAACGTTGTTGGCCGTTGTATATTAAGAGAGTTCTTTTCCACGGTACTGTGTGGTAGTTCCGTTAGGGGTGCATCCCGTTCCGACTCGTCGGAACGGGACGGCTGAGAGCAAACCCTCCGAACCTGAACTGGATAATACCAGCGAAGGAAAACGGGAAACTGGATTTTTTTCGAAGCCGTTTTCCGGATCTGCTCCCCATTCGGAAAATGGCTTTTTTGTTTCTGTCTAGAGGAGTCTACGACCATGAAGCGTGCGATGTTTTTAACGACGATCGTCGTTTTCACCGTCTCTGTGTATGCACAAGAGACGGGAACGATCGTGGGCAGAGTCTTTGACCTGCAGACGAGACAACCACTCGAAGCAACGAACATTATTCTGCTAGGAAGCTCCTTCGGCACCAACGCTGCGAAAGATGGTACTTTTCGCCTCCGTCAAGTCCCGGCGGGATCGTACCAACTCAGGGCAAGCTACATCGGTTACTCAGAAAAGACGGTAGCCGTAACGGTCTCGGCCGATAAGGAGGTGTCTCTCGACATCGGTCTCGAGCCGACCGTTCTTCCTGGTCAGACCATCATTATCTCAGCGACGAGGGCTCGGGAACGCGAAAGCCCGGTTGCCTTTTCGACCCTAAGCGCCCGCGACCTGGCCGAGCGCTACTCTACGCAGGACATCCCCCAGCTTCTGTCGGAGCTTCCATCGACCACGTTCTATTCAGAGAACGGTAACGGGATTGGATACAACTACTTGAACATCCGCGGCTTTGATCAACGCCGGATTTCAGTGATGATCAACGGGATTCCTCAAAATGATCCTGAAGACCACAACGTGTACTGGCTTGACTTTCCGGACCTTGCTGCGAATTTGCAGGACATTCAGGTGCAGCGAGGTGCGGGAAGTGCGTTCTACGGTCCGCCAGCCATCGGAGGATCCGTGAATCTCATCACCACAAGTTTTTCCAAGACGCCCGGCATTGGATTCACCTCTGGGTATGGAAGCTACAATACCCGCAAGTATTCGATCGTGGTAAATTCGGGACTTGTTGGAGGACGGTATCAGCTCTACGGGCGGCTCTCCCGTATTCGCAGCGACGGGTACCGTGAGCTATCGTGGACGGATTTCTCGAGCTACTTCCTTGGTGCTACCCGCTACGACGCGACGATGACGACTCAGTTCAATTTCTATGGCGGACCTATTGCAGATCATCTCGCGTACTATGGTATAGCCAAAGCAGATGCCTACTCATCCGATTCGAAACGACGGAGGCAAAATCCCATCGGTCGACCGGAAGAAATTGAGAACTTCAGTCAGCCACATTACGAACTACTTCACGAATGGAGGCTCAACGATCACATTAGGCTGAACAACACCCTCTTTCTTATCACGGGTGACGGTTTCTTTGATTACGACGGATCCTGGGCGCCGTACTCATACTATCGAATTACGCGCAGCAACGGGTTTGCCGTGGGGGGTGATCCGGACACGCTGTACATCCCCAACGCGCTTATCCGAGCGTTCGTCAGCAATGTTCAGTACGGCTGGTTGCCCCGAGCAAGCTTCCAGCACGATGGCGGGGAACTCACTGTCGGCGCGGAGCTGCGGGTTCATCGGTCGCTCCACTGGGGCGCGCTGCGCTGGGGGGAGAACCTGCCAGCGGGCGTTTCACCGGAGTACCGTTACTATGACTATCGAGGTGCAAAGGATATTGTCTCCTTGTACGCGCACGAGCTGTACAAACTCCGGTCCGATCTCACGCTGCAAGCGGACCTGCAATATGTGTACAACCGTTACCATCTCTATGATGAGAAGTATCTCGGGACCGATTTCACAGTTCCCTATCATTTTCTGAACCCGCGCATCGGCATCAACTACAATGTCAACGAGAAGATTCATGTGTACACGCAGCTATCTCGAACGTCCCGCGAGCCGAGGCTCAAAAACCTCTACGATGCAGCGGAAGCGAGCACGCCGGCCTCATGGGGAGCCGTGACACCGCAATTCAAAACGCTTCCCAATGGTTCGTATGATTTCACAAATCCCATGGTGAAGCCCGAGGCGGTCGTGAGCGTTGAGATTGGTGGTGGCTACACAACTGAGGATCTTCGGGCCACAGTGAATCTCTTCTATATGAGTTTCAATAACGAGATCGTTAAGAAAGGGCAGCTCGATCGCTTTGGCCAGCCGGTGACCGGCAATGCCGAGAAGACGCTTCACCAGGGTGTTGAGTTCGCACTGGCGGCGCACCCCTTTGAAGGGTTCGAACTGTATGGGAACGCTACATTGAGCAAGAATCGGTTGGAGAAGTACACCGTGTACAAAGGCTCCGAACCGATGTCCCTCGATGGAAACAACATTGCCGGTTTTCCCGATGTTCTTGCAAACGCTCGCGCGACCTATCGGTTAGAGAAACTGACAATATCGGTCGCGCTGCAACACGTAGGTGAGTTCTACACGGACAATTTCCAAAATCCGAGAAAGGCAACGCCGGCGGCCAACCGGATGCTCGATGCATACACCGTTGTGCATGGTTGGATCGCGTATCGGCTTCCGATCGACGCACTCGGAAAGGAGCTTGAGGCACGTGTTCAAGTAAACAACCTGTTCAACACGTACTATGCTACTCACGGAGA
>JBBTCR010000174.1:0-1080 GCA_038043105.1 Bacteroidota bacterium | reverse complement strand
ATTTTGATCGAGCTCGCTTGAGGAAAAATCTCGTCCCCGTTGATGACGAACTCTTCTCCGCTTTTGAGCTCCTTGATCGCTACACCCACGACTGCATCGCTGGATCGAACAACGGAATTCAGCTTCTCGACAAATTTCGCCTTCAACAAGTCCTCAGCTGCCGCGGCAGATGGAGCAAGCAGCGCAACCGCAAGAAAAAGGACGTTCGCCAGGAGCGGGACCATGCGATGCCATTTCCCGCCCTGATTTCCGAGAACATTTGTGAGGGTCAACGATTTCATGGTGCGTCCTTCAGTTTATCGATTTCTTTCTTGAAATCTTCAAACGTGCCCTGACCGACCAGAAAGAACTGCTGATTCCCTTGAGGATCGTAGATAGCTGACGCTGGCAGTGCTCCACTCCATGACCGATTCACAGCGTTGATGAAGTCCTCCTGATGATCGAAGTTGGCAACGTAGACCCGAAAAGGCACGTTCTGCTTCTCGAGAAATGGAACGATCTTGGAATCGACTTCGTCCGGGTAGTCCGTGCTGATACCGACAACTTCTACCTGCCTCTCGTCATATGACCGGGAAAGCTTGACAAGATCCGGGAACTCCTCAATACATGCCACACACCACGTGGCCCAGACATTGAGGAACAGAATTCGACCGTTTCTTCTTTCACCAGCCTCTCTAACCCTGCCTCGTCAATCGGCTCGACAGTCTGAACCGCTCTCTTCTCAGCAGCCGTCGAGGCAGTTTCTGACTGACCTCCCCGCTGATCCTTCGGCCGACAGCCAGGCGCGATCACCACAACACAAAGCAGGCCGATCGCGAAAAGAGAGTTCACGATCATTTCACTCGCTTTATCGTGCACCCGAACGCCTTCGTCTCTTGAACCTCTACGGACTTTCCGCCGAGGATGTTATCCAAGGTCGCGCGAAGGTCCTTCGATGTGACTTTCCCTTCTCTCTGCGAATCGTCGATCCTGCCGTGATAGAGAACCTCGAAATTGGTGTTCAGAACATAAATCTCCGGTGTGACCGAAGCCTCCAGCTTGTCAGCAATGACGTTGTTCCAGTCTTTCAGGACGGGGAAT
>JBBTCR010000173.1:0-2228 GCA_038043105.1 Bacteroidota bacterium | reverse complement strand
CCAATAGGAACAAATACGTCGCAATACAATAATCCTTTTTGGAAACGGCACTAGTTGTCGTCAGCGTGAACGCCGACCTCCCAGGAGCGCTAAAGCCGACCTGCTTACTTGTCACAGTTCTTCCAGCTCCCGCTCCAACAGTTGCTTCTCGTTCAGATCCGCGTAGATACCGCCCTTCGCCACAAGCTGATCGTGTGTGCCGCGCTCAACAATTTCACCCTTGTCGACGACAACGATCAGATCGGCATCCTTCACGGTGGAGATCCTGTGACTGATGATGATGCTGGTCCGCCCCTTCATAAAAGTCCGCAGGCGCTTAAGGATTTCCTCCTCGGTGTACGTGTCAACCGCGGAGAGACAGTCGTCGAGAATGAGGATCTTTGGCTGCCTGATGAGAGCGCGCGCAATGCTCGTGCGTTGCTTTTGTCCGCCGGAGAGCGTGATGCCGCGTTCGCCGATCATGGTTTCAAACTGCTTTGGGAATTCAAGGACATCCTTGGCAATCTGGGAGATCTCCGCAGCTTCATGGACATGCTCAAACGTCCCATCGTCGGTCCCGTATCGTATGTTCTCGGTCAACGTGTCCGAGAAGAGAAAGGTCTCTTGCGGGACATAACCGATGTGGGCGCGAAGGACCTCGAGAGGTATCTTCCTGATATCAACTCCATCAATCAACAGCTCCCCCTGCGTCACGTCATAGAGTCGCGGGACGAGGTTGACCAGTGTCGTTTTCCCTGAGCCGGTGTATCCCACAACTGCCACCGTCATCCCTTGTTCGACCTTCAGGTTGATATTTTTGAGCGTCTGCTGCACGAAACTCTTGTGGCTGAAACCGACCCCACGGAACTCTACCGCTCCGTTGATCGTACGAATTGTGTGATCTGTCTGCTCGGTATTCTTTATTTCCGGCTCCGTGTCAATGATCTTGCAGAGTCGCTCCATTGATGCCGCGCCCTGCTGAAGCAGGTTGATGACCCATCCGAACGCAATCACGGGCCAGATCAGCATCAAGAGATAAGCCAGGAATGCCGAAAGCGAGCCAATGGTCAGCTCTCCGCTCATGACGCGCAATCCGCCCGCGTAAATCGTAATGACGATCGAGAGGCCGACGAGCAAAAACATGAGCGGCCACATGAGGGATTGTACCCGGGCGAGGACAAGGTTCTTCTTCAAATACTCCCAACTGAGCTTGCCAAACTGCTCGATCTCGTACGATTCACGCACATACGACTTGATAACGCGAATGCCGGAGAGGTTTTCTTGTGCCCTCGTTGTCAGAAGGGAGAACTGTGCTTGTCGCTCCAAAGACTTCTCATGGATCCGCTTGCCGAGACGATAGACGACAAACGACACGAGGGGGAGCGGAATCAACGCAAGCAATGTCAACTCCCAGTCTTTGACCAGCATTAATGTGAGAACCATCGTAAAGGTCATGATGGTATCGGTCGGATACATGATGCCGGGTCCGAGAACGTTTCGCACGGCGCCGATGTCGTTCGTCGCGTGAGCCATGAGATCGCCCGTAGGCGTATTTTGAAAATACGAATACGAGAGCTTCTGAAGGTGCGCGAGCAAATCGTTGCGGAGATCGAACTCGATATGCCGGGAGACGACGATGATCGTTTGGCGTGTGAGAAACGTGAAGATCCCCGCAATGAGGGAGAAACCCACTATCAACGCGGCCCATTGGAGAAGGTCGGTGCTGGCGAGGGATCTCGTGTCGATGCCGACTTTCAGCTCATCGACAGCAAGGCCAAGAAACAGAGGCTGAACAACAGTGAAAATGTTGCTGCCGATGACGGTGAGAACCCCGAAGAACAGAGTTCTTTTGTAGCGGACGAGATACGGTTTCAGGCGCAGAAGAGGGCGCATGGATATATCAAAGTAAAAAAATCAAATAGCAAAATGACAAATGGAAAATGAAATTGTCGCTACTTCTTTCCCTTCAGCGTCAGTATGCTCGAAGCAAAGATCTTTGAGATCTCATCAAGTTCATGGAGTAAAGGATCGGCGGCTTGGGGCTGAACCCTCTTGCTATCGCGCAGTAAAGCGAGCCACAATTTGCTCTCGTTGCTTGATTTCAGGGAGGTATTGAAGTAGTTTGTGAAGTCTCTCTTGCTGCTTGCTGATTGACCCTCTACATAGTTTCCAATTATGCTTGTACCACTTCTTAAGAGTTGGTCGCCGAGCCTTTTGGAGACGTTGTCATCCGGCAGTCTATCAATGAA
>JBBTCR010000172.1:0-1553 GCA_038043105.1 Bacteroidota bacterium | reverse complement strand
GTCGCTGCAAGTGCTCCAGCTCCGACGGTTTTCAAAAACTCGCGGCGTTCTAGACGTCGAGTAGGACTCATAGCCACCTCCTTTCAGAAGTATTTTCCGTAGGGGCCACTATGAGTCCCCTCACAGAACCGTACGTGAAGTTTTCCCTCATACGGCTCTTCAGCCAGACCTCCCACTCCTCAGCAGAGCTTATAGAACAAGTTTCGTTGACATCCAATCTCCAGCTCTGTGTCTGGTGGATGTGTCCCTTGTCTAATGGTCTGACCGCCAGTCCCTTCGCTCCACCTCCATTACGAGGGTTCATCGCTACTATGAACTGGTCCGACTCCCACAACACCATCTGAACTACCTTACCTTTTTCAGACTTGGTAGCCCATACCCTTACAGGAGCGTTGTGGGTCTCCCAAGTTCCTATACTATCCTTTTGATACCGTGCCACGGTCTCAGACCCCGTCGGGCTCGCACAACCTCGCAGATAACGGTTATGAGAGTGATGCCTTCCGCATACATGAACAGCGTCGGCCACCGACACGATGGCAATTTCGGGGCTCAATCCCTTCACTTGCGTTGCAGCCCAGTGTCCCATCCCCCTGGCTTCACGATGGCAGGTTACCCCACCAGGTGCAGGGTTCAGTTCTGAAGTGGTCGCTAACCTTTCTTCAGGTTGGATTTTCACCAACTGGATAGTATAAGCTTTACTTGGCGCACTCATGTTCGTCTCCTTCCTTGGTCAACTCCATTTAATCCTGATTTATGTCCTTCTTGTCGAATCTTCATCTCGCAACCATCATCTCTATCGATGGCCTCCAAACGATCGATGCCCTCCATATCCATGGAAACCTGAATAGTGGCCGCGGCTAAAATGCCCACTGTTGAAGCCAGAGTGGACGTAAGGATAATAACGCCTGTACGAGAAACCTAGGTGGATCGAAGAATACCAAGGATTATACCACGGGTATCCATAGTATATGGAGTAGGGAACATACGGTGGATACCCATAATAGTATCTTCGAATGGCTCTCCGTACCGGCCGGGACTCACCACTCTTAATCATCGCGCTCATCACCTTTTCGCTCACACCAGCCTTCTTCAGTTCGAGGATATCATCTGTGCTGAGTTGAAAATATGAACCCGTCGCTTTGATCTGACTGACGATCACCTCATCACTGATTCCTTCCCTTGCCAACGCGATGACATCTTCTTTTGTCATCGCTGGCGCCTTCAGCGTGTCAACCTCTGAAACGCGTTCACGCTCGTACTGTCCGTAATAGGGGGACACACACCCAGCGCTCGCAATCAACGGCGCCAGCCCCACCGCCAGGATTAGTAAGAGTTTCATAAGCGTTCGCTCCTTTCTGCCCCTCAAGAATGGCCCATCTATCAAAATTTCTTCCCACCATATTTCAATTCGACTTCATTCACCACCTGGGCCACAGTGTATTTCCCTTCAGCGATCTTTTCATCAACAAATGATTTAACTTCTGTCGCTCCCCGAGGATGGTTGCATGCGCAATCTTTCAACTCCTCAATTCCGCATTCACCACCTGGGCCAC
>JBBTCR010000171.1:0-1193 GCA_038043105.1 Bacteroidota bacterium | reverse complement strand
CTCCCTAAAATCCTGACCGTTCTTCCACACGTTCATCGCCTCCTCTTGCACAATCCGATACGCATCCTCGCGCTTCAGGCCTTTTTTTGTCAGCGCCAGCAAAACCTCCTGGGAGAAGATGAGGCCGTGTGTGAGGTTGATGTTCGCCTGCATACGATCTGGATAGACGAGAAGCTGCTCGATGATCTTGGTGAACTGTGTGAGCATATAGTCGAGGAGGATGCAGCTATCAGGGATGATCACCCGTTCGACCGATGAATGCGTGATATCGCGCTCGTGCCAGAGAGCCACGTTCTCCATTGCAGCCAGGGCATTGCCTCGCAGGACACGCGAGAGTCCGGCGATACGCTCGCAGGTGATCGGGTTCCTTTTGTGCGGCATTGCTGACGAGCCTTTTTGACCCTTCGAGAAGTACTCTTCCACCTCCAGTACTTCCGTTTTTTGCAGGTGGCGGATCTCTGTAGCAAACTTCTCGAGTGAGCAACCGCAAACAGCCAGCGTGTTCATGAACTCAGCGTGACGATCACGTTGCAGCACCTGGGTTGATATCGGTGCCGGCTTCAGGCCCAGCTTTTCGCACACATAGCGCTCGACGAATGGGTCCAGATGCGCATACGTTCCGACAGCGCCAGAGATTTGACCAACGGCGATTGCTTTGAGAGCATTTTTCAGCCGGTCGATATTTCGCTCCGATTCTGCATACCAGAGCGCGAATTTCAATCCGAGCGTGATTGGCTCGGCATGGATCCCGTGGGTACGACCAATCATCGGCGTGTACTTGAACTCGTTTGCCCGCTTCGCAAGGGCTGGCTTCAGCGCTCCCAGGTCCTTCAACAGCAGTTCCGCCGATTGCTTCATCTGAACCGCCAGGGCGGTGTCAAGCACATCGGACGAGGTCATGCCAAGATGGATGAACCGCGATTCAGGTCCCACGTACTCACCGACATTGGTGAGGAACGCGATCACATCATGCTTCACTTCGTTTTCGATTTCAAGAACTCTCGCGACATCGAACTTCGCCTTGGCCCGTATGACGTCGACGGCTTCGCTTGGGATTACGCCAAGCTGCGTCTGCGCCTCGCAGGCGAGGATTTCGATTTCAAGCCAGATACGAAACTTGTTTTCGTCTTCCCAAATCTTGCCCATTTCTGGGCGTGTATAGCGCGCGATCAAGGTAGCTTTGTCCCTGCTTA
>JBBTCR010000170.1:0-2444 GCA_038043105.1 Bacteroidota bacterium | reverse complement strand
TCCCGCAAAGCCGGCATGGCGGAAGTGGCCGCCGACGTGCTGCACAACGTCGGAAACGTTCTCAACAGTATCAATGTATCCGCCACCCTGATCACGGGGAAAGTCACCAAGTCAGAGGTGATGAACCTCGAAAAGGTGGCACGTATTATCAATGAACATATTGACGAGATTGGGACGTTCCTTACGGAACATCCCCAGGGAAAGCATATTCCTGTATATTTGACCGAGATCAGCAGGTGCCTGCATGCGGAGCAGACCGACATCATCGAGAAGCTTCAGGTATTGACCGACAACATCCAGCATATCAAAGAAGTCATCAGTATGCAGCAGGCTTATGCTAAGGTATCGGGAGTTGAGGTGCAAGTATCTCCCACCCGGTTAGTGGAAGACGCCATCCGGATCAACAGTGCAGGGTTGCAGCGCCACGGAACCCGGCTTGTGCGTGAGTTTGAAGAGCTTCCCGAAGTGGAAATTGACAAACAAAGAGCGCTCCAAATCCTGGTGAATCTGATTAGCAACGCCAAGTACGCCTTGAGCGACAGCAAGAAACGAGACAAAGTGGTGACTATTCGAATCTGCAAACATAAAGAGGATCGCTTCCGAATCGAAGTGGCCGACAACGGCGTGGGGATACCTCAAGAAAACCTGACGAAGATATTCAGCCACGGCTTCACAACCAAAGAGGGCGGTCATGGCTTCGGCTTGCACGGAAGCGCCTTAGCCGCCAAGGAGCTGGGAGGGTCCCTGACGGTCCACAGCGGCGGCGCCGAGCAGGGAGCCACGTTTAGACTCGAATTACCATTTAAACCTGCAAAGGTCGCATCATGAAAGAAGATTGTCAAAAGAATCGGCGCATCCTGGTCATTGATGACAGCGAGAGAATCCACGAGGATTTTCGGGCCATCTTTAGTTCTGCGGACGCCGGTACTGCGGCGCTCCATGAAGCCAAGACCGCACTTTTCGGAAAGGGACCCGACGTCCCAGAGCACATAGAGTTCGAGCTCGACTCCGCCTTCCAGGGGCAGGAGGGGTTAGAGAAAGTCCGCCAGGCATTGGGGGAAGACCGTCCCTACGCCATGGCATTCGTTGATATTCGCATGCCGCCGGGCTGGGACGGAGTTGAGACTATCCGGAGAATCTGGCAAACATACCCGGAGCTCGAGGTCGTGATTTGCACAGCTTATTCCGACTATGATTGGAGCCAGATCGTTGCCAAGCTGGGACAAACGGACCGGCTGCTGATCTTGAAGAAGCCTTTTGACAACGTGGAGGTGTATCAGCTCGCCAGCGCGCTGACGGAAAAGTGGGATCTCGCGAGACAAGCTGAAGCGACGATTGAGGCCTCCGAGGCTAAATATCAGGATCTCTACGATAACGCACCTGACATGTTTGCTTCCGTAGATGCAAAGACGGGGAGAATTCTCCAATCCAACCAGACGCTGGCGAAAGCCACGGGCTACAGCAAAGAAGCAATCATCGGTCAGCTCATTTCCGAGCTGTACCACCCGGACTGCGTGGACAAGGCGAAAAAAGCGTTCGATTCATTCGTGGCCGGAGAGGAGGTGAGCGACGCCGAACTACAATTGAAAAGGAAAGATGGCGGCAAAATCGATGTTAGCCTGAATGTATCCTCTGTTCGAGACGACCAGGGGCATGTCTCGTGCGGAAGGTTGTCCTGGCGTGATATCACCGAGCAAAAACTGGCACAGGAAAAGATCGCAGATTTGGCAAGATTCCCAAAAGAGAATCCCAACCCCGTCTTGAGGATCTCGGGCGAGGGGATCGTGCTCTTTGCCAATGAAGCCAGCAAGCCCGTGCTCGAGACATGGGGTATTCAGCAGGGTCGGCGTTTGCCGGACGATTACTGCAAGAAGATACAAGAAGCGACCGGCTCGGGCAAGTCCTCCCAATTTGAGCTTGAATGCCGCAGTGGCAATATCTACTTAGTCACGTTGACCCCCGTATCGGAATCCGGCTATGTCAACGTCTATGGTCTTGATATTACGGATCGCAAGAAGGCCGAGGAGAAGCTCGAACAGCATCACCGTAACTTGGAGTCCATGTTCAGAGCGACGCCTGTCGGTATGTTGTTGGTTGATGAAAACCTCGTTATAAAGCAGGTCAACGATGTCACTTTGAAGCTGGTCCAACGAGACGCCTCACAGGTCGTCAACGCCCGACCGGGAGACGGGCTGAATTGTATCCACAGCCGCGATGTCTCGAAGGGATGTGGTCATGGCCCAACCTGCAAACAATGCAAAATTCGTAAAGCCATTGAATCGGTTCTTCAATCAGGCAAACCCATTCAAGGAGAAGAAGTTCAGGCCACATTCCTAATTGAGGATAAGCCAGTCAATGTCTGGCTGAGCATCAGTATCGAGCCGGTGTTACTCGATGGCCGCAAGCATGCAATGGTCGCCATCAACAACATCACGGACCGTGTG
>JBBTCR010000169.1:0-5629 GCA_038043105.1 Bacteroidota bacterium | reverse complement strand
TCATCTCCTCTATTTACATCTTCCCTCAATAGGTGATCGAAATGGTCTCTTCATCCCAGGCATCCCGCATCTTCACCCACACAGTCTTCGTGGCCGAATCGTACGTCCAGCCAGCCTTCGTCGTCCGCACGCTTGCAAGCGAAGTTCGTGGGAGTGCTGTTCCGGAGAGATGCACCATCTTCGGCGTTTTCGAGACATCGACAACTTGCACGAGACGCGAACGATCGGGCGGTCTGTAGCTCCCTTCGGCTTTGCCAATGAGGATTTCTACCGACTGATTCGTATGCCTCTGAGTGAAGACCCTCTTGAGAAAGGCGCCGTTCTGGTACGCAAATGAATGCCCATCATCTTCATAGTATTCCGAGCTTGAGCTGTCCGCAGGATAGAAAGTTAGCGTCAGCGGATCGATTGGCGCCTGGTCGGAATATTGAAGAACTTGTTGCGTGGGAAGAACCGCCCCCGCTTTCACGAATATCGGTATTCGGTTGATCGGCGCTTCGACCCTGAGGCTTCTGTTGCCTTCATACTTCTTTCCCGACCAATAGTCGTACCACTCCCCTTTCGGCAAACGCACTTCTCGATTCGTCGCTCCGGGCCAAAGGACCGGGGCAATCAGCAGATCATCGCCGAACATGAATTGAGTACCATCTCTCGAGAAGCCGGAAACATCAGGGTATTCGAACGCAAGCGGTCGCATCGGCGGTATTCCAGTGAGGGATGCCTGAACCATCTCCTTGTAGATATACGGCAGCAACCGGTAGCGGAGCTCGATCGTCGCTTTGTTTATCTGCTCGTATCTCGATCCATACGACCACGGCTCTTGATCCTTCGAGCCCCACTCCGTGTGGGTGCGCATCAGCGGTGAGAAGACGCCGAGCTGGAGCCACCGTGCGTACAGCTCGCCATCGGGACTCCCCACGAAGCCACCGATGTCCGTGCCGACGAACGGCTGGCCGGAGATGCTGAGGTTCAACATCATCGGCACCGCCATTTCGAGATGCTCCCAAGAAGCGATGTTGTCGCCCGTCCATGCGGCGGAGTATCGTTGGCCGCCCGCGTACGATGCCCGCGTTAGCACAAATGGCCGCTCGGTGGGACGGAGGTTTCGCGCCCCTTCGTACGTGGCTCGCGTCATCAGCAGACCGTACACGTTGTGGTTCTTCGTGTGCGAGGTCTTCAGACCGTTATCATCGTGTATCACGTTCAGATCGACAGTTTTCGTTGGTACGTCAAAGACGGAGGGTTCGTTCATGTCATTCCAGAATCCCCGCACGCCTGCTGTCGTCAACACTTCGAAGTTCTTCCCCCACCATTCTCTCGTCGCGGCTTTTGAGAAATCCGGAAACGCACAGGCACCCGGCCACACCTTTCCGAGATACGTTTTCCCGTCCGGATACTTCAGGAAGTGATCTCCAGAGAGTCCGGATTGGTATGCGTGATACAGGCTGTCCAGCTTGATGCCCGGATCAACAATGACGGCGATCTTGAATCCGACACGAGCGAGATCCGAGATCATGGTCTTCGGATTCGGAAAGTTCTTCTTGCTCCACGTAAAGATGCGATATCCCTCCATATAGTCGATATCGAGGTAAATGACATCGCAGGGAATTCGCTTCGATCGGAAATCGCTCGCCAGCTTGCGGACTCGACTTTCCGGAAAGTAGCTCCAGCGGCATTGTTGATAGCCGAGCGACCAGCGCGGGGGAAGCGGCAGGCGACCGACAAGCTCAGTGAAACGTCTGAGGATTTTCTGAGGCGAGGGGCCGCGAAAGAAATAGTAGTTGAGCTCACCTCCGAGGGCGCCAAAGGAATAACGATCGGGGAATTCTTTTCCCATATCAAAAGAGGACCAGTACGAATTGTCGAAAAAGATCCCGTATGCACTGCCTCGGTTGATGCCGTAGAAGAACGGAATCGTTTGGTAAAGCGGATCGGTGTCAGCTTTGTACGCAGGGATGTCCGAATTCCACATCGTCATGTGCTTGAACTTGCGGTTCAGGGCCCCAGCCTTCTCTCCAAACCCGTAGTAGTTTTCTGTTTCAGGCATCTCCTTCCAAACGCGGACCGCTGCACCATCCCAACACATCCCGCGCGTCTCGTCATCTCGATTGAGGAGAGTCCCATGTCTATCTAAGATCGTCAGTCTCAGAGGTTTCTTCTTCACGATCACAACAAGCTCCGACGTCGCGATCCGAATGTCCCCTGCCATGTTCTTCACCTCTGGCTGAATGGTTGGCCATTCCGTTTTGACCACTGCCCACGACTGATCGGGCTGGAATGTCCCATCCGGCGCGAGCCGAACGCGTATCAGATCGGACGCCAGCACCGTGATGTGAAGGACGCTCGACCCGGATGTGAGGACGGCCTTGTTGCCCTCAACGGCGTACGAATCGAGATCGCCAAGCGATTTCCACTGCGCGGGGACGGACGTGGCGACGGCAAAGCAAAGAACAAGAAAAATGACGATTCTCTTCATAGGCATGATGTCGTTGGTTGTTGTGAGCTGCTAAGATGCTTTTTTCTTCTTTGCCTCCCGCGCGTAATGCATCAGCTCTTCGATAAAGCGAATGCGCTCATCCTCGTTTCGAATCGTGAGGATGTAGTCTCGCTGGTCGTCAATAAAGCGTTTTGCCTCCGCGTCCGGTTTTGGCCAGACCTGTTTCACGAGCCAATCAAATGTATCAATTGCTGCCATACCGTGGAACCCCTGTGCGCATTGATGGTGTCGATTAATCAAGAGGTACAATTGGGAATGTCGAAATATCTTCGACGGAAGGTCGACAGGCATTTCAATCTTGATTGCATTGTCGGTTCCGCAGACAACGGCTGACATGGGAAGGAACGACAAAAAGAAAGGTGAATCGTCTGCATCGTCAAGGAGAATTGCGACTCAGGGATTGATCGGAGGCATCACGGAAACGGCATCGTCAGGCGGATGCTCACAACGTTCGAGAAATCCCCCCGCTCGGAGTACCGTATGGCGTGCACGCGATAGGAATAGGTGCTATCCGGCATCAACCCGACCGAATCGATGGCAGTAGAAATGTCGCGAGCTGTGAAGAGACGCGGGGTGAACAGGCCCTGACCGTTTCGGCGCTCGACGACGAATCCTTCCTCCGCCTCACTGTTATCCTTCCACGCTAGACGGACGACGGTCTTACCAACACGATTTGTTGTCAATTCTGTCGGAGCGTGGAGCACAAGGTCTGGTTCCGGGCTTGTCGAGCCGTCCTTCGAGCAACCGGCTGCGATGAGAAAAATTGACAAGAGAGGTACGAGTCTCGATTTCATCTGCCTGGCGTTTTGATTGTGCAGGCTCATGATGAAAATTTTTGGCCACGGAATCAAGACCAGCTTAGAAAGGATGTCTCTCCAGATGGGATCCGGCGCGGATTTGTCGACGTATTCAGCTCTCTAAACGAAGTCATCACATTGCATTTTGATCCTAGATTTTCCCACTCTCTGCCTTACCCGTTCTCCGCCTCACCGATCCCAGAGATTCATCCTCTGCTTCTTGTATGCTTCTGGACACGGATTGGCGACAGTTTAGGACATTGTTCAGGCAAAATCTGCCGAATTCTTGCGGGATTTGTCAATTTTCACTGGCACATCAGTTGACCGTACTATTGTGGTGCTGATCTCGATAAACGGAGAGGTGCGATATGAAACGAGTCATTCTGGTCATCCTATTTCTTGGAATTTGCACAAGCCAGTCCCTTCAGGCAGGAGGTAGCAACGAGTCCATGCAGCTTGCCATCGGTATTTCTGCCTCGTTCGGCAACGTTGGGTTCTTTTACAACGCCCTTTCGCCGTATGGAGAGTGGATCGAGCTTGAAACCGGCTTCCACGTTTGGAGGCCGCAGCACGTCCGTTTCGGCTGGCGCCCCTACCTTTACGGCCGTTGGAGGTGGACAGACTATGGATGGTACTGGGTATCGTCAGAACCCTTCGGTTGGGCAGTGTTCCATTATGGCCGTTGGTTTCGTGATGACTACTATGGCTGGGTATGGGTACCAGATCGCGTCTGGGGTCCGTCGTGGGTCGAATGGCGGTACGACGACGACTACATCGGATGGGCTCCGCTGCCGCCGTATGCAAGCTTCAGCTTCAGCATCGGGATACGCTTCACAACACATTGGATAGCGCCCATCCATTACTGGAGCTTTGTGAGGCACCGGCATTTCAATTCCCCGTACATCGTACGAGAAGTAGTGCCTGTGGACTATACAAGGAGGCTAATCAGGACAACGCGATCGGCAGGACGCTATGAGGTCGAAGGCGATCGGATCATCAATCGAGGTGTGGACCGCGGCTTCATCGAGCGACGGGGGAACACGAGGATCGACCGTGTGGATGTTCGCGAAGCGACCGAGCGCGGCGAGAGGATCATTAGAGATCGAAGTCGTGAGCGGATAGAAGTCTATCGACCGAACCGATCGGAGCTCGAACGCTCACCAGAGCGGATCGACGCTCCCCGTGCGGAACGCGGTACTTCGCTTGACATTAGGCGAATTGAGCGCCCGCGTCGAGAAAGCGAGGGCACCATCGAGAGAGGTGAAGGCGAGCGCAGGATTAGTCGGGATGAGTCTCGAACGAGACCTGAAGACCGCACCATCGAACGCCCTGATTTGGAACGCCGCCCGCTCGAACGACAGAGTCGGGCGAGCCGGCGTGACGAGGGCGTTGAGCAACGGCGAGAGAGACGCGAATTGCAGATCCCTCAGCCCAGGACTTTTGAGAGACGAGACCGGGAAACTGAGCGACGAAGAGAAGAGTGGAATCCTTTTCCACGGCGGGAGCAGACGGATCGACAACCGGAACGCAGGGAAACGTCACGGGAACGGGCTCCGCAACAACAACGTCGGGAAGTAGCTCCACCGCGAATGAGAATGGAAGCGCCTCGAGCCGCACCGCGTGCGACACCAGAAACTCGAAGAGAGAGTCCCCGAGGAAGTGAGCCAGGACGAAGGGACGGCGGAAGGAGACGGGATTGAGGAACGGGGACTCGCTTCAACAACAACGGCGTCCGCCAAACGGACGCCGTTTTGTTTTTGGTAAGATTCCCGGAATCTCTTTGTGAGATTCCCGAAATGTCTCATAGCCATGCACAGTCCATTTCGGGAATCTACCATGTTATAAACGCGCCAGCACCTCCTTCATATCCTGCGGCAGCTCAGAATCAAACTTCGTCAACTCTTTTGTCACAGGATGGACGAAGCCGATCGTCTTGGCGTGAAGTGCCTGTCGAATGATGAGCTTCAGAAGATTCTCTGCGCGCTGCGCTTTTTTCCCCTCCAGTCCACCCCAGGTAGCACTCCGACCACCGTAGGAAGGATCACCAAACACCGGATGTCCGATGTGAGCGAGGTGAACCCGAATTTGATGCGTCCGGCCGGTTTTCAACTTCAGGCGAACCAGCGAGAGAAAGTCAAACCCCTTGATCACCTCATACTCCGTTACCGCGTGTTTCCCATCTGTCGTCACCGTGACCTTTTTGCGATCCCTCTTGCTTCGCCCAAGACTCGCTTCGATCGTTCCGTTGGGCTGCTTGAAATTCCCCCACACCAGTGCCCAGTACTCACGCTCTATCGTCCGTTTCGAGAATTGCCTGGCGAGGAAGTGATGCGCA
>JBBTCR010000168.1:0-6850 GCA_038043105.1 Bacteroidota bacterium | reverse complement strand
AGGCGTCCCAATACAAATGCCGCTCGTGATCAGAGGAGACTTGTCATCGAACGGTACCGCATTTTTATTGACGGTGATGCCTGCCTGGTCCAGCGCTTCCTGAGCATCTTTGCCCGTGAGGTCCTTGTTACGCAGGTCAATAAGCATCAGATGATTGTCTGTACCGCCCGAAATGACGTTGTAGTCGCGCTTCACGAGCGCAGCTGCGAGCGCTTGGGCATTCTTGATCACTTGCTCGGAGTATTGCACGAACTCAGGCTGGAGATTTTCGTAGAATCCGACAGCCTTCGCCGCAATGACGTGCATCAGTGGCCCGCCCTGGATGCCCGGGATGACCATGGAGTCGATCAGCTCGGACATCATCTTTTTTCGCCCTGACTTCGGCGCAACCAGGCCGAATGGATTCTCGTAGTCCTTGCCCATGAGGATCAATCCGCCGCGGGGTCCGCGAAGGGTCTTGTGCGTCGTGGAGGTTACGACGTGGCAGTAGGGAAGGGGATCGTTGAGAAGCTTGCACGCAATCAATCCCGCCGGATGGGCAATGTCAGCAAACAGAAATGCCCCTACCTGATCTGCAATGGTGCGGAATGCTTTGTAGTCAATATTCCGCGAATATGCGCTCGCGCCGACGGTTATCATCTTCGGCCGTTCTTGTTTTGCTATAGCCTCGACCTCGTTGTAGTCGATGTAGCCCGTTTCTTTCGACACGCCGTAAGCGCTGAATTTGTACAGCTGTCCGGAAAAATTCACGGGCGATCCGTGCGTCAAGTGCCCGCCGTGAGAAAGGTTCATGCCGAGAACCTTATCGCCCGGTTTGAGGAATGTGAAATAGACAGCCATATTGGCCTGCGAACCGGAGTGAGGCTGAACGTTCGCATACTCTGCACCAAACAGCTTCTTGACCCGATCTCGTGCAAGGTTCTCCGCAACGTCCACAAACTCGCAGCCGCCATAGTACCGTTTCCCCGGGTAGCCTTCTGCGTACTTGTTCGTCAGAACCGAACCCAAAGCCTCAAGCACGGCAATGCTGACGAAGTTCTCAGAAGCGATCAATTCCAGCTTCGTATTCTGGCGGTTGATCTCGTTCTGGACGGCAGTGTAAAGGTCGATATCTGTGGCCTTAAGGTGAAGCATGAAAGAGGCTCGCTAAGAATGTGTTGATAGTTGATGCCACGAAGAAGATATAGATAAATGGGTAGCCCACTGGTCGATGTACTGTCGATCGAGGGATTCACGCAAAAGCTCCCAGATGCCAACGGCATCTTCCCAATCTCGTGGAGATACACTCTCCTTGAACCACAAGAGTTTCTGGACAAGGAGATCTTCCGGAGAGATAAAATAGATTTCCCTGCCAAAAGCGATCTCTTTGTGTCGTCGGTCGAATTGTGCACGCGCGTACTCCTGCTGCAAGTCAGGAATCCAAAGATCGATTTTCAAGCCGGTGGCGTGATGGAGTAGATTTGCCACAGAATGATGCTGCAGTGCATCGCGAAGACCATCAGAACTGATGTAAAACTGCGATTTACACTTTTCGACCAACGAGGAAATGTGCGTAGGATAGATCGAGATGACGATGTCGTGAGTGAATCGGGGTTTGCCGTAGATGCTCACTGCTACCGACCCAGTCACATAATAAGGGATGCGAAGATCGTCAAGCTGCTCGAGGGTGAACAGGAGAATCTCTTCTTGCGTCATGATAAATTCGCCTTTTGACTTCCTGCTCTATCTGATCATCATCCCATGCGGGGTGAGCAGTGCGAACCCCGGCTCGAACAAGTTCCCTTCCCATCTCGTGCAATTGAAAAACAATACGGAGTTTTTCTTCAACAGTCATACGTCGAAGTATTTCTCGATATTTCCCCTCGATATCATTCATAGGTCGGTCAGCGAATGAATTTTTCGAACTCGTTGCTCATGCCGTCCACCTTCGAAGGAAGTCGAAAGAAAGGTCTTCACGATGTCAACGACAGATTCCCAGCTCGCCACGCGCTCACCAAGGGTCAGGACGTTGGCGTTGTTGTGTTGCCGCGCCAGGCGTGCCGCCGTCACCGATTCACATGCGGCGGCGCGAACGCCTTTATGCTTGTTCGCGACCATGGACATGCCGATTCCCGTGCCGCAGATAAGGATCCCACGGTCACATTCACCCGATGAGACCGCCTGTGCTGCAAGATGAGCCCAGTCAGGATAGTCGGTGGATTCGCTGGATTGAGTGCCGAAGTCTCGGTATGGAAGATTCATCTCATCGAGCAGCTTCTTGAGCTTCTCTTTGTACTCATACCCGGCGTGGTCACTGGCGAGGGCGATCATAGGTCAAGGAGGGTTCGGTTGTTGAGATTATTCTTCTTCGAGCTTGATGAACCACGCTTCGCTGGCACTCAGCGAGAGTGTCAGGCGGACGATCGTATCCCGTTGCAAATTGTCTGATGCCGCACCACGGAATCCTACGTGGAGTCCGATGTTGATCCTTGCATCTGCTCCAATGGGAACGCCAACGCCCCCCGTCACGAACCACTCGTCAATCGGCTTGTTGTTGATCCTGTAATACGTTGAATTATAGTAGAATCCTGCCCGATACGCAACTCGGCGCCAGAAGGTCTCCGTTTCACGCTCCGGCAGCGACTCAAAGCCTACTCCAACGCGCGTGTTGTTCCTGATTTCAACCGGATGGCTCCCGAAGAACTTCGCGCTCTCCCAGCTCTGGTGAAATACATCTGCCGTCAAATAATACCGGCTCGCGAAGAGATAGGATGCGCCGAATCCAAGTGCCAGCGGGATATCGACCTTCCCTGAACTCGTTGCAGTTGTGTCGAACGACTCCTTCGTCGTAAGTACGCTCTCTCGATTCACGGAGAGTTTCGTCGGCGTGGAAACGACAAAGCCGAGAGTGAGTGGGCTCAGCGATGGGGCATTCAAGAGATCGCCGGCGCCTTCGTAGATCGCGCCGACGGTGAGATTGAAGCCTGAGTGAAATTCAGAGCGAGAGATTTCGCTGTCGAGGAACGTCGGATCCACAAAATCAAAGCGGCCAACTTGTTGGATGCGACCAAACAGATAGCTGAGTTTGAGACCCAGAGAGAGCTTGTTGAGCGGAGAGACCGATCCTCCGAGGCTCAGCAATGAAAGACCGCCAGTTCCAAAAAAGTCCTGCGTCAGGATCGTATCGCGCCGCTGGAGAGCATAGTTGACGTTGCTGTAGGGAGACGTTTCTAGCAACAGTGTGATGCCGTAGTCTTTGTCGATGGGAATGGCGAATGCAAGTCCCTTGAACGTGCCTCGACGATAACTGCCCGACCCCTGCTTGTCGCTTGAGAAGTAGCCCGAGTACTCGAATCCGCCGGAGATTCGCGTGCGAGAAATCCTGGCGAGGCCCGCGGGATTCAAGCGGTTGATGAACCCGTCGCTGAGTAAGGCAATCCCCGTACCCCCCATCGCGTCGAGTCGGCTGCTTCCGTAGCGGACGAGATCGCCGAGGCCAAATCTCGAATAGCTGGAGCCGCTGGCAGACGCCGTCGAAAAGCCCGCCGAGCAGATGAGCCAGAGCAGGCTGAGGATCGCAGCAAGAACGCACCGGCGCTTGTTCATACGACTACCGAATTAATGAATAGACGATCGTGAGCTTTGGTTTTAGGCTTGATGGAGCAGCGGCGCCGTGGAAGACAAAGAGATCGAGCGCGTTCGGTTCCGCGAACCCGGAGATGGCAATTTTTCGCTGCGCCGCGCCCCGGATCCACCGCTGGACGAATTGCCCGACCGGAAAGCGGTGGACTCGCATACCGGCAACCTCTGACGGTTCACTCAGTGCAAAAATTGTGCTCAGAGCGATTCCGTCATCGCCGATGAAGACCGCGAAGGTCGAGTCCACAGTATACCCGTTGAAGCGTGAGCGGGTTCGATCGAGGGTCAATTCCAGTTCAGCCTTGTGAACGGCCGCGTGGGCCGGGAGCGAACTGATGTCAAACTCGAGCATCCCTCTGTACGAGATGCCATTGCGAACGTAGATGTGCGTGCTGTCCGAGCTCCAGCTCGTGTTGCCGATCCGCGCACCGAATCGGGATATCCCGGTGTTGAGGGTCACGGTATCGATCTTGCCGGATTCCGCCCGGAGGAACCGCATGAGAAGCTTCGGCCTGTGGGGTTGCTCGGACACCTCGAACATTGCAAACCCCCTGACGACTCGTGAATTGGTCGGTCGCAGGAGGATGCCAAAATTCTGGAACGTCGTATCGCTGAGCGTCCCCCAATTCCGGATCACTGTTGTGTCAACCGGGATGCTGATCGAGGCTGTGTCGCCAACAGAGGAGAGATAAAGGGAACTCGTTGGAGCCGGATCATAGAATCCTGCAGCTTGCAGCGAATCGATGGTGAGGGAATCCGTACCCCAGCTTCGCAGCACTTTGTGCGCCGTGAGGGAGAAGGGAGCAAGCGAATCGCCGTAGTGATAAGCCGAGCGCAAGATCACCTCAGCGCTCACGATGTTCATGTAGCGTACCGAGTCGGGCAACGCGAAGAAGCGCAGAACGCCCCACGACTCAATGTCGTCCACGTTGCCAACGAGCAGCCGTGTGGTTGAAGCTGAGGGGATAACCGTCTGACTATAGCTTCGGAGAGCGACTGTTGATGTCGTGTCGAGCTCCAGGAAGTCCGATGTGGGGAGCAAGCCAGCCCCAACGGGATTGGGATCTTCGCTGCACGCTATGAGTCCGAGCGTCAGCACCAGAAGAAACAGGGCAACCGCTAATCGCATATTCGTTTCTACAAGTCGCATGACAACAATCTAGGATCCGTTCCTTAGGCGCTTCCGGCGCGTGAGCGTGGTCCTGATTTGCCGCCACGCGTCATAGACGTGGTCAGCAACGTGATCGACGTTTCCGTTCTTTAGACATTCATCTCGTTCGACGGAGCCGTACCCCGTGAGAACAAGGGCCGTCCCACATCCAGCCGCCTTTCCAGCCTGCATGTCGATGCATCGATCGCCGATGACAAACGAATCTCGCAACCGAACGCCGAATTCTTTCGCCCCGCGCTTCAACATTCCTGTTTTTGGCTTCCTGCAACTGCAGACTTTTCGGTACTTGGGCGTGCCGTAGCCGGGATGGTGTGGACAGTAGTAGATCGCATCGACGCGGGCCCCCTCGCGGGCCAGGAGCGTCAGCAGACGTTTGTGCACAGCAGCGAGGTCGGCTTCCGTCAATAGGCCGCGAGCGATGCCAGATTGATTGGTAATGATGAAGACTCGGACCCCGAATTCGTTTGCCTCTCGGATTGCCTGGGCGGCGTGAGGAATGAGTTGAAGCTCCTCAGGACGGGAGAGAAAATCCACTTCAGTGTTCAGAGTGCCGTCACGGTCAAAGAAAATGCCGACCTGTTCAACCTTCACGCTTCACTATCTCAGAAGTTCTCTGTACAGATTGACGTACAACTTGGCAGAATGTTCCCACGAAAAGTCCTTCACCATGCCATTCCGCATCACCTTTTTCCATTCCTCGGGCTGTTGAAACACCTTCAGCGCGCGATGGATAGCCTTCAGCAGCTCCTTCGAATCGTATTTCTCAAACTTGAAACCGGTTCCCTTCCCATTGCCGGCGTAATCCTCAACCGTGTCGTCGAGACCGCCCGTCGCGCGGACTACCGGTATGGTTCCGTATCGCATGCTGTACATCTGGTTGAGGCCGCAGGGCTCGTATTTCGACGGCATCAGGAACAGGTCGCTCCCCGCCTCAATGAGATGAGCAAGCTCTTTGTCAAATCCAAAGAACAAGGCCATCTGATCCGGATATTTCTTGTGCAGCGCCTCAAATTGTTTCTCAACATCCTTCTCCCCGTCGCCCAGCAGGATGAACTGCGCATTCATCTTCATCAATTCGTCCAGGATCTCCAGAACCAGATCAAACCCCTTCTGCTCAACCAGCCTTGAGATCGCGCCGACAAGAGGAGTCGTTTCTTTGAACTGCAGATTGAATCGCGCCAGGAGTGCTCGCTTGTTGTCAACCTTCGCGTCGAGCGATTTGGCGTCGTACTTGCGATAGATGAATTCGTCCGTCGCGGGGTTCCAGACGTGATAGTCGATTCCGTTGAGGATTCCGCGGAGATCCTTCCTCCGCTTTGTCAGGAGGCCGTTCAATCCAGCCCCATATTCGTCGGAGGTCGAAATCTCCTGAGCGTAGCGTTCGCTCACGGTCGTGATCGCATCCGCAAAGTGCAACGCCGTCTTGAGGAAATTGAATTTCCCGTAGGCCTCAACCCCCTCGGCTTGGAACAGGTGTTTCGGCAAGCCTGTTTTCTCAAACGCCTCAGCAGGGAATGCCCCCTGGTACGCCATGTTGTGGATGGTGAAGACGGACTTGATCCGTTTGAAGAAATTGTCGGAGCTGTAGAGGGTCTTCATGTACGCGGGCACGATACCCGTTTGCCAATCGTTGCAGTGAATAATATCCGGCTGCCAGCCGAGTCTCTTCAAGGTCTCCAGCACGCCTCGACAGAAAAAGATGAACCGCTCGTCGTTATCCTTGTAGTCTTTCTTTCCCACCGGACTCTGGTAAATGCCGTCCCTGCCGAAGTACGTCGGATTGTCGAGAAAGTACACCTGAACCTTCTCTTTGAGGTTGCTGATGAAGGACGACTTCACGTTTCCAATCTCAACGTTTTTGCCGACGGGAACGGAGATTTCCTTGAGTCGGATGATGTCATGGAGCTTGAACTTACGCTCGCTGATAAATCGATAGCGAGGCATCATGATTCGAATTTCGTGGCCAAGCTCTTTGATGGCGTGAGGAAGAGCGCTCGAAACGTCCGCAAGGCCCCCGGTTTTGGCAAATGGATCGACTTCGCTGGAGAGGAAAAGAATGTT
>JBBTCR010000167.1:0-2647 GCA_038043105.1 Bacteroidota bacterium | reverse complement strand
CGGTCTTCAACTCTTCAATAACCGATTCGACCGGCCGTTCCGTGTAGCTCCTCTTCTGCCCGAGTTGATGGGCCAAGAACAACGTTTTTCCCCAAAATACGTAGTCACCGCAATTGTCACCTGCCTCGGTTATCTGCTATAGTATTCAGGTTGTTTGTGAAGTCATATTCTTTCGTCTCTCAAGGGTATGCTTCCAGAGTTCAAGACATGAGAGATATCGGTGGAGCGGCCTGATTACAGGCCCAGGAGGCGAAGACGTGAGTACAGGTACAGTGAAATGGTTCGATGCAAAAAAGGGATTCGGTTTTATTACCCCCGATGATGGCAGCAAAGACTTGTTCGTCCATCACTCGGAGATCAACACCGAGGGCTATGCCTCGCTCGATGACGGCCAGAAGGTCGAGTTCGAGATCGGAGAAGGCAAGAAAGGTCCGTGTGCGACCAACGTCACCCCTTTGTAGCGGCCCCGGGAGAATCGGGAACAGTTGAAGTTGACGGATACCGGCAGGACTTGGCATCATAGGAGGAACCATTCATGGTGATAGCACAAGCCAACAAAGACCAGATCGAGCAGATCATCAAGCAGATGAACTGCCCCAGAGATTTTGAATGCTACACATCAGACTTTGAAAACCTCAGCGACGTCGGGATCGTCGGGGATGCGAAAATGGTCGAGTGCATCGAAGAAAATGCCCAGACCTGTGAGTTCGGAGTCCCCTTCGGGCTGGGCGTGCTCTGTAGATGCCCGCTTCGCAATTACATTGCCAAACACTTTACGCGGTAGAATGCTCGGGCAGGAGGACACGATGGGTGCGACATCTCGGTCATTCAGGTTTTCGTGCAGCAGGTGAAGGCATATGGTTAAGACGACTATTGTGCCGCAAGTCGGCCAGAGAGGGGCGGATCTCACAGCTATGGTCGATCGAATCATTGAGAAGCCTCGGGAGATTGCGGAACTGATAGAGGTGTTGAAGCGTGAGAAGGGTACCGTCAAATATGCTTATGAGAAAGTACTTCGTTTGGTGAGTGAGCGACGGCCCACGCTGATCTACCCTTATTTCGACGTGTTCGCGCGCCTGCTTGATAGCGACAACAGCTTTCTGAAATGGGGTGCTATCATGACGGTTGCCCATCTTGCGGCCGTCGATGCAGAAAACAAGTTCGAGACCATCTTCGAGAAGTATTATGCCCCGATAGCGGGCCCGACGATGGTCACGGCCGCGAATATCATCGGCAGCTCAGCCAAGATCGTTTTGGCCAAACCGGAGCTCGCCGGGCGTATTGCGCGCGAGATTCTCAGAGTGGAGAAGGCGACATACGAGAGGCAGGGCAGCCCGTCCCCCGAATGCCGCAATGTCGCCATAGGGCACGCGATTGACTCGTTCGAACAGTTCTTCGAACAGATCGATGACCAAGTCACGGTGATCCGATTTGTGGAAAGACAACTGAGCAATACACGCAAACAAGTCGTAAAGAAAGCCGAGCGATTCATCTGCAAATATGGGAAGTGAGCTGCAAAGTCGCTGCCCAAAATCATATGTAATAATCGGAGGGGTTGCCGAGGAAGAGGCAGGGTTTCAGACATTTTCGGTGACAATAGCGAACTCGCCGTCTTCGAAATGGATCTCTCGCACCCGGACACCTCTGATATTCTTCTGCTCAAGCAGCTTTCCAACGTCGACAAAGACGTCGGGGTATTGGAATCTCACGAAGGCTGGCACTTTGACTTCAAGTCGTTGATTAAGCCAGCTTACGGCTTTGTTCAGATGGCTGCTCACAAGTGTGAATTCGAATACCACGGTATTGCCGTCAAACCGCAAGTATTTCAGCGAAACGGGAATGAACGGCAAAATGAATGAGTCCGTTCTTATGATAAAATGGATTCGCTCACCTTGGGCTCGTGCTCGAACGATCTGTGGAGGTAGAACCCTGTTGGAAATCAGGATTGCCAGCAGTTCGTTCAAGCTGAATGTTATCCTCGCCATAGCTGCTCTATCTTACACACGGTAGTAGAAGGCAAGATATACCCTACATTGCCTCGGCCCACTCTTCCCGGTACTTGGCTACCCCCGAAATATCTTTCATGGCCCTCCTGTTCAGCATCAGGATCATGAACGCTTCATCAGGCACCTGCCATTCACTGCTGATTCCGAACCTGCTGGCAGGTTCAAAGCCAAATCGTGCGTAATACTCGGGATGGCCCAGGACAATGATATAAGGGCACCCACCTTCCCTGATCCGTGCTACTCCTGTTTGTACAAGCTCAGAGCCTATACCGCGCCTCTGATATTCGGGCAACACCGCAAGCGGGGCCAGGCATGACCCCACAAGTCTTCCATTTTTGCCCTCGATGACTGTGGGGCTGAACAGGATATGTCCCACAACTTCATTTCCGGCTAGTGCCACAAGAGAGAGTATGCTGTTGCAGTTCTCCCGCAGCTTGTCGACTACTGAAGCCTCCTGTTCTTGGCCGAAGGCCCGTTTGTTGACTTCTCGAATTTTAGGAACATCCTGCGGTTGTTCCCTGCGTACGATATACATCATCCATGAACACCAATGCGATAGACCTCAAGGGCATCAACCCCTTCACTGGCGAAGAGACTGTACTCAAGACCTGAGGTACTCCCGGTTGGTCAGACCAAGATAT
>JBBTCR010000166.1:0-9536 GCA_038043105.1 Bacteroidota bacterium | reverse complement strand
GAACAGCTGGATCCCGCCGACCTTCCTAATCCTTCCTTCGTAGTCCTCGCATTCCTTCTGTAGATCGTTCGCGTTCCCGTTAAGAATGTTCACGTTCTCCTTCTTGATGTCGATATGCTTAAAGAAGTTGTTCCACATGAAGGAGTGGTAACTCTCCGGATGGTCATCGGGTATTCCGATGTATTCATCCATATTGAACGTCACCACGTTTTTGAACGAAACCATCCCCTTCTTGTACAGCTCGATGAGCTCTTTGTATGTACCAAGAGGCGACGAGCCCGTCGGAAGCCCAAGAACAAACGGTCGATCGGGTGTTGGGCCAGCCTCGCGGAGTTTCTTGACGACGTAGTTAGCGACCCATTTGCTGACCCCTTCATAGTTCGGTTGAATAATCACTCTCATAGAGTATCCCTTCGTGTCATGAGTTCTTTCTGTATTTGTTGTAGTGTTCCGGCAGAGTGATCTTCACCTGTTCTTCGAGCTCCTGGTCGGTAATGGACGACATCCGTCCTTCTTTCTCGTATTGATCCATCACCCAGCGGAAAATCTTTGCAACTTTCATCACGGTCAACCGATCATCACCCTTGAGCCCAAGGAATTCATTCACCCACAGTGCGACGCCATCCGATCCGGATTTGTCGGTGATCGACACGCGCGGCGGGCGGTTGAGCAACGCCGCTGTATCGAATATGTTGTAGATCTGTTCGAATTTTCGCAGACCGCCCGCATGAATTCCCGCGCGGGTTGTGTTGAAATCCTTTCCGACAAATGGGTAGTTCGGCGCGATGTGCGTGCCGATCTCCTTCTCGTAGTATTCCACCATCTCCGTGATGACGGGGAGATTGACGCCGTTCAAGCCCCCCTTCAGTGCGACATACTCCATAACGGCCCCCTCCAGAGGAGGATTTCCCGTGCGTTCCCCAAATCCGAAGAGCGTGCTGTTCAGAGCATTCAGTCCATAGATCCAGGCACTCGCGCCATTAATGTGCACCTTGTGGAAATCGTTATGACCGTGCCATTCAAGGCGGTCCGGGGAAATGCCGCACTCGTACCGCAGCCGCCAGATGAGCTTCGAAATCGAGCGCGGCTCCGCAGCATTCGGATAGGAGACGCCAAACCCCATCGTGTCGCACAGCCGGATCTTGACCTTGAGGTGATCGGCCACTTGCTCACTGAGGCGCTCAAGTTTCTGGACAAACGGCAACACGAATCCGGGGAGGTCCGCTCGCGTGACATCTTCAAGATGACATCGGGGACGAATACCCGCTTCCCACGCAGCCTGCACGACCTCAACGTATTGGTCCATCGCCTGCTTGCGCGTCTGGTTTTGCTTGTGGAAGATATGGTAGTCGGATGACGACGTGAGCATGCCGGTTTCTTTGAGCCCCATCTCCTTCACAAGGCGGAAGTCGCCTTTGTTCGCGCGAATCCAGCCGGTGATTTCCGGATATCTCAGATTCAGCCCGCGGCACGCATCGATGGTCTCACGATCATTTTTTGTGTAGAGAAAGAACTCGCTCTGGCGAATGACGCCATTCGGGCCTCCCAGGCGTGACATCATTTCGTACAGCTTTATCATCTGTTCCTTCCTGTACGGCGGACGCGCCTGCTGGCCGTCGCGGAACGTCGTGTCCGTTATATGAATGTCACGGGTTTTGACCTCATTCGGGTCAAACTCAACGACCTTTCCGTCAATCAGCTCGTGGATCTTCCCTTCGAACCTAATCAAAGGTGGCAGAGTGTACGGAAAGATGTCCTCGAGCAGGTTGGGTGCTCCAACATCTTGAAGTTCGTACGTTCTCATGGTAAGTCCTCCTTGTTACAAGAATTCGTTTCATCAAATGGATGCAAGTAACTCCTTAAACTGTTCCTTGCGCTTCTGAATGGCAGACCCATCAGCGACAAGCTTTTGAACGACGCTGTTCGTCCCGACGCTTCCTCGCACAGCCTCGAAATCTCGCTGCACATTCTCATCTGACTGATCAACACCGTAGCCAATCTTCGCGAAAGCGCCGAATTCCTTTTTGGAATCGTCAAGAATCATTCCGTGCAACTCCATCGCCGCGCTCTCCCACTCGTCAATTGCTGAACAAGCTTGCTCTTTGGTCATCGCCTCCAGCAGGACGTTGTACTCCCTGGCGAAGACATCATAGACATACCTCCATTCATCGTCACGGTAGGCGTCGTACATTTTCTGAAATTGAGCGAGGAGAGCATCATAGGTGGAGAGCGTGCCGTTCGCGACGGCAGCCTCGAGCTGGCCGATCCGTTCTCGCGGTGTAATTAAGCCGCTGATGTCTGTCCATTCCGTCGAGTTACGCAGATTGGATCTGGGAGCCAGCGATGCAGTTGCTGCCTTCCAATCTTTGGTTTTCGTCAAGGCTTCTTGAAGTCGTGCGGTCACTTTCTCATTCAAGTAGCGCGCTATCGCCAACGAATAGTACTTCGCACCCTTGCGGAGCAAGAGACGACTCAACTGTGCTCCACCGTAGTTCACAATTGTCTTTTCTTTCGGCACATTCTCGCTTAAAGCCAGAAGCTCATCTCGCCCACGCCGCATCTTCTCGACAGTGTAGGGTGAAAACACGTCAAAGATGATGAGGTCTCGCTTGTTGGGAGCTCTTCTGTTGTCTCGCTTCGGCCATTTTTCGCCATCCCGAACCGTGCCGACAGATGAAAGGTTCAAACCCGGAATGATTTTCGTGGCGCCCGCTTCCTCGGTGATATATGAAAAGGGAAAGTTCGGCGCGTTGATGTTTGCATAATGCTTTCCAATGACGACGCTGAAAGCGCCGATATGGGCTTCCAGCATGAGATACGAGAACGATCCCGTCTTGCAGCCTCGTTCCAGGACCCCCTGATGCACCGGACCGAGCTTATACATGTGATTGCTCTGGTTCGTGCCGCTGCCGGCGTTGTAAAAAGAGAACATCCCTGCGATGAGCAAGGTGGACTTGTGATGGGTCACTGTGTAGGGTCCTGCAAAAATTGACACCGCCTCGCCGTGGAACGCTTCGCAGTTCGCGAAGAAGAGCGAGTTCTCAGCCGAGAATTGCTTCCCCATCTTGACCCCTTGTCCGACAAACACCTTCTCGATGATTGCGCCGCTCTCGACTCGGGCGCCTTCGGAAAGGATAAACGATCTCGCCTGGACGCCCTCACCAACCTCCGTCGGATGTTCCGCACAGCTATTAATCGTCCCATGTTCCAGATACTGCGCGCCGTGGACGAGCGCGTACGGGCCAACCGCAACGTTTCGAAGTGAACCGCAATGAAGAATCCGCGTTCGCTCGCCAACACGCCCCTTGTCTGCTTTCACGGCAGCAGCCTTCGCGTCCACGAGGTCAGCTAACTTTTTCGAAAATTCGGGATTGTGCCGCATCATCCCCTGAATATACGCCGTCTGAGAAGTAAGGTCGTTGATGATCCTGACCCCTCGTCCGCCGCCTTCATTGATCGTTTCCAGCTCGACCCCGTTGCCAAACGTGGCGCCAAGATCCGCCACAAGCGAGGCAACATCCTGAATGACGACCCCCTCCTCGATGACATAGTTCGAAATGACCGAGCCAACGTTTGCAATACGCACCTGATTTCCAACGACGCAATCGGCAATGGATGCACGATAGATTCCGCACACGAGCTCAACTCCATCTACAACGTGGCTGCCGGCCGTGCTACCGATCTGGATCGTGCCGTAAAAATGGACATTGCTGATTCGATTGAGATCGCAACCGGAGGAGATCGTAATGGACCGCCAGTCGCTTGCAGTGCAGCCCTGTTTGACAAGCTGAGCAACCTGATGTTCCGTTAGGTGCATGAATGTCATGACGATACCTGATGTCCTCGCACGATTAACCAATTGGTGCACCGGAGGTGCCTCTCGAGACCATGCTGGACTGCCGGAGGGACGTTACCGGGGAGCAGGCGAACCTTCAACGATTTCAGTCCATTCTACCAAAAGTGTGTCAGAACATCAAGAGGAATCTCGCTCCGGAACGCCATTACACCGCGGGAGGCTCACTTCAGAGCTCCGGTAAACCGAGATGTTCCTTTTCAATGTCTTTGAAATACTTCACTGTTCCGACCTTCAGTTCCATGGTCGCCTCCTCATCACAGACGATCATTCCGTGCTGATGAAGTTGTATCATGGAAACGGTCCACATGTGATTGACGCCCTCTTCCACAACCTTTTGCAGCGCGCGCGCTTTGGTGAAACCGTTGATCACGATGACAACTTCTTGCGCGTCCATCGTGGTCGCCACGCCCATGGTGAGTCCGGTTTTCGGTACTCGATTGATGTCATTGTTGAAGAAGCGCGCGTTCGCAACGCGAGCCCCTTCCGTTAGTGTCTTGATGCGCGTCCTTGAAGAAAGTGAGGATCCAGGCTCGTTGAATCCGATATGTCCGTCTGGCCCGATGCTGCCAAGAAAGAGATGAATTCCGCCGACCTTCTTGATTCTCTCTTCGTACTCTTGGCACTCCTGCTCAAGGTCCGGGGCGTTGCCGTTGAGGATGTTGACACCTTCGGGCGCGATGTCGACATGGGTGAAGAAGTTGTTCCAGAGAACTGAGTGATGGCTTGGCGGATGGTCTTCTGGAACTCCAACATATTCGTCCATGACAAAGGTGATCACATTCCGGAATGAGACCTTGCCGTCCTGGTGCAGGCTGACGAGCTGTTGGTAGGTTCCGAGCGGCGATGTCCCGGCGGGCAGGCCAAACACGAACGGCTTCTGGGGCGAAGGATCGAAGTCGTTGATCTTCCTCGCGATGTAGTACGCGGTCCACTTGCTGAGCGCCTCATAGCTGTCGTGGATGATGATCCTCATAGGTGTGTTCTCCTTGGCTTAGAGCATAATTCGTGCATCTGCCACGTAACAACCGCCCCCCTCATCATTGACGATGAGCGGATTGATATCGAGTTCTTCGATTTCAGGGAAATCAAGCGCCAATCTCGACAGGCGCTGGATACACTCCTCTACGCTCTTGATATCTCGAGGTTTCTTGCCGCGCGCGCCAGCAAGCATGTGGTACGCTTTGATTTCACGAATCATCTCTGAAGCCGATCGCGGTCCAATGGGGGCAACCCTGAAGCTCACGTCTCTAAATACCTCAACGAAGAGCCCGCCAAGGCCAAACATGATCACTGCCCCGAAGGACGGATCTCGCTTCACGCCAAGGATGACTTCTTCTCCTTTTGTGACCATCTTCTGGACGTAGATCCCCTTGATCCTCGCCTCGGGTTTGACCTTCGCGATGTTGCTGATGATCGAGTCGTACGCTTCGCCAACCTGAGCGCGCGTCCGGATATCAAGCACAACACCTTTGACATCAAACTTGTGGATAATGTCATCTGACGACACCTTCATAACCACAGGAAAACCAATGCGTTCAGCGGCCGCCTCTGCGTCTTGTTTTGACGTCGCCAGTCCACTGGGAAGGGTGGGTAAGCCGTATGATTCCAGGATCGTGACAGATTCCTCTTCCGGAAGATACTTTCTGCTGGCCGCGAGAGCGTTCTTGATCACGGACGCGGCCTTCTCTTTGCTCAGGTTTGAAAACGCAACAGACTCTTCCGGCTTGATTTCGCGATGGTTCTTGAAGAACAGCGCGCTCGCGAAGGCTTTGCACATCGATTCCGGCAGAATGTAGTGCGGGATGCTCCGCTGCTGCAGGATATTGATCCCCACCGCAACATCTTTTTCTCCCATGAACGATGCGTAGGTGGGCTTCTCGAATCTGCCGACGGTGTTGCAGACCTCGTGCGCGATGTTTTCAATGTCCGTCATCGATTGCGGTGTTAATATCACCAGCGCACCGTCGACATTTTGATCCTGCAAGGCGCTGCCAAGCGCAACTTTGTAGCGATCTGCCCGCGCGTCACCAATCACATCGACAGGATTCTTGATGTTAGCAGTTGCTGGAAGGCTCTTCTTGTAGACTTCGAGCGTTTCAGATGAGAACTTCGCCAAAGAAAGATGATGCGCAATCGCAGCATCAGTAGCGAGCACACCGGGACCTCCGGCGTTGGTGATAATCGCGATACGATTGCCCTTCGGCAACGGCTGGTACGCCAGAGCGATTGCGTTGTTGAACATTTCTTCGATCGTCGTGCAGCGAATGATCCCAGCTTGTTTCAACGCTGCATCACACACTTCGTCGCTCCCTGCAAGCGATCCGGTGTGAGAGGCAGCCGCTGCGGCACCTTCGCGGGTTCGACCGGATTTCAGGACGAGGATCGGCTTCCCCGTCTCCGAGATGATCTCTTGCGCAACGCTCATGAGCTCGGTACCGTCGGTGATCTCTTCGAGATATACAAGAATGACCTTTGTCTTCGGATCATTCTTGAGGTATCGCATCAGGTCGATCTCATTGATATTCGCCTTGTTGCCGAAGCTGACGAACTTCGAGAAACCAATATGCTTGGCCTGCGCATAGTCGAGGACCGCGGTGCAGAGAGCTCCACTCTGCGACAAGAACGCAATGTTCCCCTCTGCCGGCATCTTTCGCGCAAACGAGGCATTGAGATGGGAAAGCGGATCGGTGTTTATGACGCCGAGACAGTTTGGACCAATGAACGAGATGTTGTGCTTTTTCGCGATGGCCTTGATTTCTTCCTCACGCTGGATCCCCACGCCGCCAATCTCCCGAAAGCCCGCTGAGATGATGATAGCCGCCTTGACCCCTTTCTGGCCGCACTGCTCAAGTGCCAGATTGCACACAGTGCTCGGGAACACGAGAATCGCCAGATCAACGGGATCGGGGATATCAAGGACGTATTTGTACGCCCGCACGCTGGCGACAGAGCGCTCTTTCGGACTGACAGGGTACACGATGCCCTGAAAGTTGTCTCTCAGGATATTCGCAAAAATATCGTGAGGAACAGTACCGACAACCCTGTTCGTTCCCAACACTGCAACGGATTTCGGATAGAAGATATGCTCGAGATCCTTTGCAGGCGCGGCAGTAGTATCAGGCATGGATCCTCCGATCGCAGTTCACTTCAAGTAACCGGCGATGAAATCCACCGCGACTTCCACGGTCTGCACCTCGCGCGCTTTCTGCTCGTCCATCTGAATGTTGAATTCCTCTTCGAACGCTGCGATGAGCTCAATGCTTTGCATGGAATCCGCCCCGAGGTCAAACGCGAAATTCGCGTTTGGAGTGATCTCCTTTGGATCGATCTTCAACACCTGAGCAGTGACTTTCTCAACCCTGCTCTTGATTTCGGCTTTGTCCATTGGTCAGCTCCTCTTTAAGATGAATGACATTGTGTGAATCTGTTTACAATGCAAGTTGTGTACCACACAAAAGATGCAATTCCATCAAGCAAATCTCAAGGGCGGCACGATGGAGTTTCCAAAAACCAGGAACTCTGAAGCATCCGGGGTGCGTCGGGCGCTTTTCTCAGGAATGAACGACGGACTGTCAATTGGTATTGCCGGTTAGCCGAACGCTAGAATTGCCGCACCGAGCAGCCCTGGGTCAGGCAAGTCCGAAACGACTATCTCCACGGAACCCCATGCCAGGGTCATTGCCCGAGCCCGAACGGTCTCCCTGAACGGCTTCAGGTACAGCTCCCCGATATTCGTGAGGCTGCCGCTGAGGATGACCCGTTCCGGGTTGAACGTGTTCAGAAGGCCAGCAACGGCAACCCCGAGCAGAGCTCCTGCCTGTTCAACAAGCTGTCGGGCAACTGCGTTTCCTTTCTGAGCTGCATCTGCAAGGGCCTGAGGGGTGATTTGATCCTCCGGCATACCCTCGAGCTTGATCGTGCCTGATTTCAGAAGCTCCTTCGCCAATCGGGCAAGACCTGACCCCGAGGCATACAGCTCGATGCAGCCGCGATTCCCACACGAGCATTGCGGTCCATCGTAGTGAATGCTGATATGACCGAGCTCTGCAGCAGCGTTCCTCGCTCCGCGGAGGATCTTGTTCTCAACGACGACGCCCCCTCCGATTCCCGTGCCGAGCACGAGCGCGATAAAATTGGAAATTGCCCGGCCCTTGCCGAACATTTGTTCAGCGAGCGCCGCGCAGTTTCCATCATTGTCCACGCAAACGGGAAGCTGGAGGGTCGACTGGAGAATGTCGCGCAGGGGAACGTGCTGCCACTCCGGCAAGAGCGCGGTGGAGTCAACGATTTCTCCCTTTTCAAGATCCACCCGACCTCCCGTGCTGACACCCACCCCAAGCACATGCCACACGTTTCGTCCTGCCTCATCTTTGAGTTCGCTGAGCAAGGAGATCATTTGATCGAGCGCTTCCTTCTTCGTCCTTGGTGTTCTCACACTCTTCCGATGATGAAGTGCTCCTTCGCGATGGACGATCGCTGCCCTTAGATTCGTCCCGCCAAGGTCCACCGCGAGTGCCACCTTGGTCGAAGTTGTCGTCTTCACCTGCCGCCTTCTCCTTTCCTCATGCTACGCTCCAGCACATCCCACCAATTCAGATTGTTTGGATGAACCAAACTCCATCCTCGCCCAGCCGCAGTCTTGTCAAGGTAGTAGCGGATAAAGGCTGCGTCGCTCAGACATGCGAAATTCGTGGTCACATCAAACCACAGGAACACGCGTTTCGCGCCTTGAGATTGTGCTGATGTCTCAACGAGGGGAAAAAGCAGAAACAGGACAAGCAGCGAAATGATTGTAGGATCTGCCATGCTCCGCGCTGTTTGAGTGTCAAAAATGTAGGCAACAAATCAAGATTTTCCAATCTAATTCAGGCCGAGCGAACACGCTTATTCGAGCCCAGCCATCTCATATCGAGTGCCGGACGGCAGCAGATGGCGTGTGCAAGCAGGTGAGAGAGACGCTTCAGGTCCTGGCCTTATATGGGTCTGAAGCATTCGAGATACAGGGTTGTCATTATGGCCCTGGAGTTTCATTTGTCGGATCGCTTGTTATCGAAAGCCTGGGTCGCTCGCATTTTCAGTAACGAGAAATGAGAGAAAAGGCGCGCGAGATTCGCACAGCCGCAAACAAGGCGAGAAGGAAATGTCGAAATTTTGCGAACTTCGCAGCTGTTATGGCTGGCATAATTATTGACATCAGCATCGTCAGGCATTTGTCTCGCCATCCCAAGCATAAGAAACCCCCGGCGTGGAGCAGGGGGTTTTGTCTTTATACTATGACTAGACTTCAATGCCCGAGGTCGGGAGCGGGCGGCGTCCAGTTTTCAGAATCTTGATTCGAGGCGTTATTTCCCTTCCTTCGCCTTCCGAAAGTTCTGGACCATCCGTCTCGCTCTCTCTGTCAGCACCTCATACCGCTCCTCATCGATAGCCTTTTTGTCCAGCAGGTCACTACCGATTCCAACCGCCACAGCGCCGGCTGCGATCCACTCCCCGACATTGTCGATCGTCACGCCCCCGGTCGGCATCAGCCGTATGTCCGGGAACGGCCCTCGGACGTCCTTGAAGTACTTAGGTCCGAGCGACGTTGCAGGAAACACCTTTACAATGTCGGCGCCGGAGGTCCAGGCATCGTAGATCTCAGTCGGTGAGAAACATCCGGGTATCACCACCGTGTCACGCT
>JBBTCR010000165.1:0-2776 GCA_038043105.1 Bacteroidota bacterium | reverse complement strand
AAGGGCGCGGGAACGATGAGCACCACCAGAATGCCGGCAAGCACAATGATGAACGCCGTGCGAAGATCGGGATACCAAAAGTAGCCAGACAACGCGATGAGCGCTGCACCAGCGACACCTCCAAGTACACCATCTTCCGAGACTCCACCACTCGTTCCTTGCGATACAGGTTTCATCGTCAGAATCGATACCGTCTTCCCTTTTGAGAGCAAGCCAATTTCCGTTCCCCACGTGTCAGCAGTGACTGCAGCAATTGCTCCGAGGTACAACGAGTAGAAATCATAGACTGGGAAGAGCGCGGAGAAAACAAGGAGGATTACTGGCACACCTCCATTCGCTGCAACCTGCCCCCAATTTCTGGTGCTTGATTTCTCGAACATAGAACTAAACTGATCTTTACGTTTCCTGCCAAACTTCGATAACAAGCTTGATGAGACAAAAAAAGTCAGTATCGGCGCCGTCCACTGCCAGCCGCCGATGCCAAAGACAATTACGGCCAGAGCGAAGGTAGCGATGGCACCGCTCAGCGTGAGAAATCTAGCACGGTACGAGGCAGCGGAGACGATCAAGCCGAAAGCGATGGCGAGCAAAAACTGACCGGGCATGCGCTACAATGAGATGTGAGCTGCTTCGCTTGAATGAGTGATGAGAGATAAGACCAGGAGATCCATTACGAGGTGAGGATCCAGAGTTGTCGTCTTGAGTGTTGTGTCTGCTTCGAGGAGAGTCTTAAAATTGCGCTCAATCTGATCGGTCGTGAAATTCGAGTGAAACTCCATGGATTGTCGTACAAGATACGGCGCGATGCCAATCTCCCGGGCAATCTCCGACTCCGGGATACGACGAAGTCTGAGGTCCGAGAGTTTCCAGAGCTGGTTGAAGAAGCGGGTCAACATTACAATGATCATTTGCGGAGATTGACCGACGTCGAGCATTCGCTCGAGAATCTTCATTGCCTCCTTCGTGTCCTTACGTCCGATGGCGTTCTGAAGCTCAAAGACCGTGTAGCCCTTTGTGGCGCCCACGACTGTGCTGACATCGTCTGGCGTTACCTGTTTCCGCTCACCCACAAAGATAAACAGCTTGTCAATTTCATTTTGAAGGGATCGGAGAGAGTTGCCAACATAGGCCTGAATCAATCGGCATGCTTCTGCATTGACTTCCTTCCCCTTCCGGCGAGCCCGCTCGGCGATCCAGGCTGTAATCTGGTTGTCATACAAGGGCTTGCATTCCACAAGCTGCGCGCGCTTCTTGAGATCAGGGAAAGGCTTCCGGCGAAAATCCGGCCCAAGAGAGATAAGTATGAGGCAAGTCGATTCAAGCGGCCGTTCGATGTATGTTGAGAGGATCTCCTTCGCCGTATCCGTGCTGACGAGTTTTTCGAACTCTTTCACCACCACCACCCTGCGCGTGCCCGACATCGGATACGAAGAAGCGTGGGCAACGACGTCCTTCGCGTCCACTCCGCTCCCCTCCATCACGTCAAGGTTGAATCCCCGCACATCCGGATCGAGCGTGCTTTCGATGATCGCCTGCACACCCTCATCAATCAAGAAGTCTTCTTCCCCGTAGAAGAGATAGATGGGTGCGAGATGCTTTGAGCGAAGAGCAGTCTGGAACTCAGCGTAGGTCATAAGACCATTGAGTCATTGATTCGTTGATTCATTGCTTCATTGTCTCATTTTCGAGGTCGACGAAAGATTGAGATGAGAATCGTGATCGCTCATCCAATCGTCAATGATCAAATGAATTAATGGCACAATCATTTCAAGACTCTTACTCGGTTTAACACCAGATCAACCTTCGGCTTTCCGTCGGACGGGCCCATCTGCGGTATGATTTCGACGGCTGCGATCGAGTCGGCTACCTCCATTCCCTTCACGACCTTGCCGAAAATCGTGTAGTTTTTTTGCAGCCACGGCGCGTCTTGGAGAACGATGAAGAACTGGCTCAGGTTTGTGTTCGGCCCACGGTTGGCCATTGCTACCACTCCGCGCTTGTAGCCGACCTGATACGACGGTGTGTTCGGATTAAGCTCATCCTCGCATTCTTTGCCGTAGATACTTCTCCCGCCTTCTCCCGTTCCCATTGAATCGCCGGTTTGAATGACGAATCCCTTCGAAATGCGGTGGAAGATGAGCCCGTCGAAGTATCCTTGCTCGGCAAGTCCGACAAAGTTCTCTACGGTTTTGGGAGCATCGGCGTGATACAACTCGATCTCCATGCTCCCTTTGCTTGTTCCAAGCTCAGCAATCATGGTTTTCTTTTGGCAGCCAATGAGGAGAAGAATGATCAATACGCTAAAATGACAGACGACACTGCGTTTCATAGTCCCATACCTGCTAAATGAATACGATGCCTGCAACGCCAATCGCTAGACAGTAGAACGCGAACCAACTGAATTTCCCTCGTTCCATGACGCTCAGCAGTATCTTGATCGCGATGTAACCTGTAATGGCCGCAGAAACGATCCCAAGCGCGAGAGGTGCAAAACCGGTCTCCATGCCGTGTCTGAAGACGTTTTTTGTCTCGAGAAGAGCGGCGCCGGCGATTACGGGAATTGAAAGCAGGAACGAGAACCGCGCCGCGAGGAGGGGCGACAACTTCAGATACAACGCTGTGCTCATCGTCAAACCGGACCGTGAGATCCCAGGGAGAATTGCGACAGCTTGCGCTATGCCAACAACGAAGCCGGAGACGATTCCCACTTTCTTTCCTTCAGTGGGACGAGGCAAACGAGTCAGGAACAAGATCAAACCCGTGATGACAAGATTGA
>JBBTCR010000164.1:0-1086 GCA_038043105.1 Bacteroidota bacterium | reverse complement strand
TGTTGAACTAAACCGCTTCGCGGTGGTTTCATTTGTGAAAAGGGGACGTTGGTTCCCAAGCAACTTACAAACCCTACTCGCTACTCGAGGACCCCTCTCTGAATCCCCCATCTTGTTAACCGCTGATATTACTACCCATAAAGACGGCCCAACTTCCGCTCCCGAATATCCCTCTTCCACTGCCGCCAAATCAGCCCGATTAAACTCACTTCCAAGTATCCACCTTCCCTCAATCCATAAGTCGATCCCCCTGTAGGAGGACCTCAGGAGCATCCTGTCTGAGATGTCTTATCATGGCTAGTGTAGTGTCCCGTAAATAACTATACATTCGACGTTTGCTCTGTTTTTCGCCGTCTCGGTTGCGTGCAACCCGGTTTGATCGTTTCCAGTTTCTCGCGTGCGCGGGCAAGTTTCTCGACGATCTCGCCGACGGTTGCCATCCAGATAAATGGGCGAGGGTTGTCGTTCCAGGCCGTAAGGTAGTTGGCGATCGCCTGCTCCAGATCGGGGACGCTCACAAACGCTCCACGCCGAATGGCCTTGTCCGTCAGTTCGCGGAACCACCGCTCCACCATGTTCAGCCAACTCGAACTGGTCGGGATGAAGTGACATACGAAACGCGGATGCTGCTCCAGCCACTTCTTGACCTCCGGCGTCTTATGGGTGCCGTAGTTGTCCAGGATCACATGGAGGGTTAGTTCAGAGGGATACTCCCGATCCAGACGACGCAGAAACTTCAGCCATTCCTGATGACGGTGTCGGGGTTGACACTGGCCAATCACTTTGCCCTCCAGCATGTCCAGCGCGGCAAACAACGTCGTTGTGCCATTGCGCTTGTAGTCATGCGTGTAGGTCCCGCAGCGGCCTTTCTTTAGCGGCAACCCCGGCTGAGTGCGGTCCAACGCTTGAATCTGACTCTTCTCGTCCAGACAAATCACGACCGCTTTTTGGGGAGGATTGAGATACAGACCGACAACATCCGTCAACTTCTCCAAGAATTTCGGGTCGCGGGAGAGTTTGAAGGTCCGGTACAAATGCGGCTTGAGATTGTGGAGTTGCCACAGGCGGTTGATCGTGTTCTTGCTC
>JBBTCR010000163.1:0-7604 GCA_038043105.1 Bacteroidota bacterium | reverse complement strand
AAAATATGGGGAAATTCATTTCAATCTGTAAGTCTTCGCGTGCTTTGCGGCTTGGCGTGAGACTTTTCGAACGAGCTTCTAGACGATTCTGTAGAGATCAACGGCGGGCAGGAGCAATGCATACAGTGCCCACATCACGAAGCCGATGCTGAGCGGCACGGAGATATTGTCGTCGATCTTGATCGAGAGGGATTCAACAACGGCGCCCACAAGGACTCCAATGACACCGATGAGGTATTCCGCAGTCAGGCCTTCGACTTTGGGGGCAAGGAACACCACGACAAGGCCGGCAACCAAGAACCCAAGCGCCCCCTCGCGTGACTTGTGAAGAAATTTTCTTCTGCCGAACCTTCTCCCAACAAGCGCCGAGGTGATGTCGGAGAGGATGAGGATGGCGAAGGCATTGACGATGATGATTTTCGGAAAGATCAGGATGCAGATGATGCCGGAGATGAGGATGTTCGTTGCGCCGGTAAGCCGCTTTCTTACTTCATCGGACTCGTGTTTTCGCAGCAGCCATCCAAACGATCGGTAGAACCACTCGCGCGTTGGTTTGTGATAGTATCGAGCGAGATCGACACTGAAAAACGCCAGTGTGATAGGGATGATGATCGAAAGAGCGAGCTCTTTTGAGATGAAGTAATAGACGACTGGGATGGACAGGGAGCAGAGATGAATTGACTTGCGGACGATCTCGTGCTTATAATCGATGGTCGCCTGCTGATGAAGTAATTCGGCCTCGCGGTTCGCAGGAGTCCGAGTCTCAACGAATCCAGGAGGCGCGTCACTCATACAGCTTTTTTGGATCTACCGCTGTCGGTCTGTTCAACAGTTGCTGATGACTGCACGGAAGCCTTCAATTCCCCTTCGGGCTCTCCGTTCTTCCGTCTATCAGGTGGAGGAAGCTCTTCGTCGCGCATAATCTTGTCGATCTCTTCGGAATCGAGAATCTCCCGTTCAAGCAGTGCATTGGAAAGCCGATGCAAGGTGTCGAGGTTATCGCGGAGGATCTTTTCTGACCGCTTCATTGCGCTCGTGACGATTCTCCTCACTTCCTGATCGATAGAGATGGCTGTGTGCTCACTAAAGTTCCTCGTGCGTGTGATCTCGCGGCCGAGGAACAGTTCCTCCTCTTTTGCCCCGTAGGCCAACGGCCCGAGCTTGTCGCTCATACCCCACTCACACACCATCTTGCGGGCGATTTCTGTCGCTCGTTCGATATCGTTTCCGGCGCCGGTGGTCAACTGATTGAAGATGAGTTTTTCCGCAGCCCGGCCACCGAGAGCGTAGGTGATCATCGCCTCGAGATACTCTTTGGAGTACGTGTGCTTCTCATCGATCGGGAGGTACGTCGTGACACCCAGGGCACGACCGCGTGGAATGATCGTCACCTTGTGCACCGGGTCGGCATCAGGTAGATGCCTCGCAACTAAAACGTGCCCCGCTTCATGATATGCCGTGACTCTTTTCTCCCGGTCGGAAATGATCAGCGATTTCCGCTCCATGCCCATCATCACTTTGTCCTTTGCCTCTTCGAAGTGGCCCATCGAGACGACTTTGCTGTTCTGGCGAGCAGCCAGAAGCGCTGCTTCGTTAACCAGGTTCGCGATGTCAGCTCCCGCTAGACCGGGCGTTCCTTTCGCAAGGACATCGAGTTTCACGTCCTCGCCAAGAGGAATGTTCTTTGTGTGCACACGGAATATTCCTTCCCGTCCCCTCACATCAGGGCGATCGACAACGACCTGGCGATCGAAGCGACCCGGTCGGAGGAGGGCAGGGTCGAGGATGTCCGGCCGGTTCGTTGCTGCGATAATGATGACACCGCTGTTTTGCTCAAACCCGTCCATCTCGACGAGAAGCTGGTTGAGCGTTTGTTCTCGCTCGTCGTGTCCGCCGCCGAGGCCGGCGCCGCGATGGCGTCCGACAGCATCAATTTCATCGATGAAGATGATGCACGGGGCGTTCTTCTTTCCCTGCTCGAAGAGATCACGCACGCGGCTCGCACCGACGCCCACAAACATCTCAACAAAGTCCGCACCGCTGATGGAATAGAAGGGAACACCTGCTTCCCCGGCCACTGCTCGAGCGAGGAGCGTCTTGCCGGTTCCGGGAGGTCCGAGCAACAGCACTCCGCGAGGGATCTTGCCGCCGAGCTTCTGGAACTTCGTAGGCTCTTTCAAGAACTCGATGATTTCTTGTAGCTCCATCTTCGCTTCATCCGCACCGGCGACATCTTGAAACGTCACCTTCGTCATCCCTTCCGTCAGGAGCTTTGCCCGGCTCTTGCCGAAGGAGAAGAGGCCTTTTGTCCCTCCGCCCCCCATCTGCATTCTGCGGAAGATGATGAGCCAGATACCGATCAGCAAGATCCACGGAAGCGTCGAGACCAGCACGCTCATCCAGGTGCTGTCTTCCTTCACAACATTGAATTTCAGCCCCTTGGTGTTCCAGAGGCTGATGACTTCTTCGTTGATGTTCGAATAGGGCAGGGTGAGAACGATGCGCGTTGCACCCGGTTGCTTCTTGCTGTTCGCCGTGACGATATCCATCGGCCCGGTGAGCTTACCGTGAAAATCGTAGTTATTGAAATCAGATTTCTTGATCAGCGCTTCGGCAATCTTCCCATCGTTCAAAAGGGTCTGGTAGTACGAAAAGCTGATCTCGTATTCGGTCTCTTCGGAGCTCTTGAAGGCGAGCATGATCAAGTAGACCGCGAGAAGAATTCCAAGCCATCCGGCAATCATCCGCCCCACTTTGTTCCAGTTGAACTCGTCCTCACGATACTGCTTCTGGTTCTTCTTGGGCGGACGCGGCGGCGTTGTGCGCCTTTTCTGACTTCCGTCGCGCTGTCGGTCGTCCGGTGAGTCGTTAAGTTTCCAATTTGAATTCATACACTTCACTCCTTCACACTCATTGCCCCCTGTGTGTCAAATTCCTCATGACACAATTCCTCAGCCCTTCGATGGAGATGCGGCTGATTCTTTCGGGGCGAGCCTGTAGATCGAACGTAAGTTACGAACTTTTTGGGCATAGTCCAAGCCGTAACCGATAACAAATTCGGGCGGAATCTCAAATCCAACATAGTCGATGGGAAAATCAAGCTTTGCAACGGTCTTCTTCAACAACAATGTAACAACGCGAAATGATGCAGGGTTCTCTTTTGTGACGAGCCTCTTCATGAAACCGATGGAAAGCCCAGAATCAATGATGTCTTCCACAACGATAATGTCTCTCCCTTCGACCTGGCAATTCAGGTCCTTCAGCAACCTGACCTGTCCCGACGAAATCTTCGCGTCCCCATAACTCGACAGCTTCAGAAAATCGACCTCACAATCGACCGTGATCTCACGGATGAGATCTGCGAAGAAAATGAACGAACCGTTCAAGATCCCGATGAAGATTGGAACCTTCCCCTGGTAGTCATTATTGATCTGCGCGGCTATCTCCTTGATCTTCTTCTGGATTTGATCCTCGCTCAGGTAGAGGGTAAAGCAATCGCTATTATTGATGATGATTTCGTCGATCATGGTAGAGAGATGTTGCTAATGAAATGATGGTAGAGGTGTAAACTCGAGCTTCACGACCGATCGCGTACGACCCGTCACCTTGAATCGGTCGTCCAACCGTTTGCCGCAGATCCACACAATTTCGCCTTCGGACTCCAGGATCGGGACTGCCGTTTTTTCGAATAACGGCACTTTTTCGTCTGAAAAGAAATCACTGAGCTTTTTCTTCGCATGCATGCCGAGGGGAACAAACCAGTCCCCCTCTTTCCACGTGCGCACGATGAGGCGTTGTCCGAGCCGCTCAGCATCGACATATTCTGTCCTGCCGCTGGCGGCGAAGCTGCCAGGGACAGGCAGGGGTGCACTCAACGACAATTGGAATCCGGGAAATGTATACGTTCCACCAACACTGACTTGCGTGTGCAGCCCTGTTTGGGAACCCGATTCAACGAACACCAGGTGGTCCCGGTCGCGATAGACGGCGAGTGAACGGGAAAGTTGCAGCGAACGGCCGGTTGGGTGTGAACAGAGCTCGAGGATGGCATGTACTTTGTCAGCGTGAACCTCAAGATCGAGAGAGCGAAGGAGGTGCACCACGACCTCCTCCTGCAGGAACAACGGCTCGGACAATAGGCGAGAGATCGTGACAGTGGAACGGCCCTTGTCGTCGGTTTGACAGATCTCAGCCCGGCGGCCCTCGACTTCGTGCGAAATTCGTTGGTCGAGCTGGCGCATGATGCGTGACAGCCTGTTCAGCGACCCGACGATATCCGGATGGACCTCATCGTTCAGCAGGGGGATAACCGTTTTTCGGAGATAGTTTCGCGTATACTCGGTTGATTCGTTTGACAAATCAGTCCTGTATGCGATGCTCCGCGCCACCGCATACTGTTCAACCTCTTGTCGCCGGGCGAAGAGTAAAGGGCGAACAATTGAGCCATTTTCCCGCCGAAGTGGAATCCCAGCAAGCCCGCGAATGCCGGTTCCTCGCAGCACGTTCAGCAATACGGTCTCTGCGTTGTCATCTGCGTGGTGAGCCGTCGCCACACTGGTCGCTCCAACCTCTGCCCGACATTCCTCAAAGAACTGATACCGAAGCTCACGCGCAGCCTCTTGCTTCGAAAGGTGGTTGTCGTGAGCGTGCTTCAGTGTGTCAACTCGCTTGATGGAGAACGGGAGCTTGAACGACTGAGCCGCTGTCCGCACGAACTCTTCGTCCTTATCGGAATCGGCCCCGCGCAGTTGATGGTTCACATGCACGACGCCGAGTTTCAGTTCCCACGAGTCACGAACGGCTAGAAAAAGGTTGAGCATGACCATCGAATCGGCCCCGCCGCTGACCGCCAGGAGAACGGAATCCCCCTGGTGGACTAAACCGGCTGACCGGGTGAACTCCCTGAACCGCTCTTCCATGGATTGCACAACTGAACGCATCGGCCACCCTCAATACAAAAAATCTTGATCCCGAACTTCCCGGGACCAAGAATCCCTGCAACCTCTTACCGTACAGTTTACAAATTTTTCGAGCAACAAACAATGGGAGAGAGACCAACAGAAGAAGGGCACCATAGTCCCAGGCACTGACATCTATTGTAAAGCTGAAGGCTAAAAACAGAAAGCGCCCCGACTTGATCCAGGGCGCGCTTTCCCTCTCTTCCTCTTCATGTAGGCGAGCTACTTCGTCAACAGCATCTTCTTGATTGCGACTTGATCATCAACCTGCAGTCGAGCAATGTATGCACCCGAAGGAAGCCTCGAGCCTCCAACATCCTCAGCGCTCCATCTTACAGCGTATCGGCCCTCGGTCTGAAGCTGGTTCACTAGCGTCCCGACTTCTCGACCTGTGATGTCAAAGATTGCAAGTCGCACGCGTGCGGGCCTTGCAAGCTCGTACGTGATTGTGGTTGATGGGTTGAACGGATTCGGAAAATTTTGCCCAAGGCGAAAGAAGTCGGACGGACCTTTAATGCTTTCGCGGATGTTCAAAGAGAGTTGGAGCGCAGTGACTTGAAGGACTCTTGCTTCCGCATCGCAGATTTCAGTTCTGGTGAAAAACAATCGGACCGTATCCGTCGGCCCAATTCGATTCAGCGCAAAAGACACCTTTCCGATTGCTCCTTGACCAGCCGTGAGTGATGATCGAAATGGAGCCAGCATCACAACGTTCAGAGTCGAATCGTCCTTCAGATATTGAAAGATTTGCCACCCTCCTTCATTCACTCGTCCTTCCCCTGCGAAGTCCCGTAACGCAATTCCACCGCGCGCATTCAGCGAAAACTGAATGCCTGCAACTGGATCAGTGTTTGAGAGCTCGACAACAATCAGATTGCCCGGCGCTGTTTTCAGGCTCAGCCTATTGTCTGCCAGCAGGTAATGAGATGTTAGGAGCGTGAACGTCAGCACGGTGCTGACGGTAAGGCGAACTCTTAGTCTTAGGCGATGGTCCAATATTTTCTCCACTCAGATGGGTTCGAAAGCACATCTGAGTGGTGCATCGCGTGTACCCAGTCATCCAGTAGCGCGCGCCAGGAAACTGACAGTTGTAACTCAATGAACGACAAAGGGAAAGCTCGACCGGAAAGGAAGCAAGGTGGGAGTCCAAAGGAGAGACGATTGTAATATCTATAAAGCCAGAAAAGGAGAATTGGAATGCTGGGCCGAGAGTTTGTCAGAAGTGATGCTTAAGTGCGCGCCATCACTTAGAAGTTCGGCAGCCCTGAGAGTGTCGCGGGGAAATTGAGGGAGTCAGTGGGTCTCGCTCTACTCAACGCGGGGTGGCAAGAGATGTAGAAGAATTTCTGGCTACTTCAGCCCGGTGAGGTTGTAGCTTTGGATTTTGGAATAGAGCGTCTTTACACTAATGCCGAGGATCTTCGCCGCTAGCTCCTTATTCCAATTGACAGATTTCAGAACACCATCAACGTGAGCTTTCTGAATTTCCGCCAGGGACACTGCGCTGCCCGCGCGAATTCCGCCCGCAGGTCCGCCTGACGAAGATTCCAAGATCGATTTTGACCCAAGAGGGATCGCGAGGTCGTCGACACGAATCAGGTTGTCCTGCGAGAGAACGGCTGCCCGCTCAACAACGTTCTCCAGCTCGCGCACGTTGCCGGGCCAATCATATTTCATCAAGATCTCAAGCGCCCTCTCCTCTATTCGCTTGGGCTCCTTGGTGCCAGCACGTCTCTTCAGGAAGTGCTCAACGAGGAGGGGAATATCGTCCTTTCGCTCTCGCAGAGTCGGCAACTGCAGCGTGATAACGTTTAGGCGATAGAGCAGGTCTTCGCGGAATCGTCCTGTCGCAGCCTCCTGGCGCAGGTCCTTGTTGGTGGCGGAGATGATACGCACGTCGGACTTCAGGATCTTGTTGCCGCCCACGCGCCTCAATTCGCCGGTCTGCAGAAAGCGGAGCAGTTTGGGTTGGACCGTCAACGCGATTTCTGCAACTTCATCGAGGAAGAGGACACCACCATGAGCGATCTCCACCAAGCCTTCCTTCGTCGCCGTCGCATCGGTGAAGGCCCCCTTTTCGTGTCCAAAAAGCTCACTTTCGATCAGCGTCTCGGGAATAGAGGAGCAATTGAGCGCCAGAAAGGGTTGGTCTTTTCGCAGGCTGTTGGCGTGCAGGAAATTGGCCACCAACTCTTTGCCCGTGCCACTGGCTCCCTGGATGAGGACGGTGGTATCTGTGGGTGCCACGCGTGTAGCAAGGTTCAGCATCTCAAGGAAAGTTCTGTTTTGACTGACGATGTGAGAGGATAGGGCTCGGCGGGCGAGCTCGGTCTTCATTGCTTTGTTGTAACCGAGCAATTGCTTTCGTTCGAGAGCGCGCTCGATGAGAGGCAGGAGTTCGGTGGCAGAATACGGTTTCGTGATGTAGTAGAATGCTCCAAGCTTCGTACACTCGACGGCAATCTTCAGCTCATCGACGCCGGTGAGCATGATTACCTCAGTATTGATATGCTGCTCCTTGACATACTTGAGGACTTCGATCCCGTCGACACGAGGCATTTTGATGTCAAGTAAGACGAGGTCAAACGGGAGCGTCTGAAGGATGTTGATTGCAGCAAGCCCATCGAGGGCGGTGTTCACGTAATA
>JBBTCR010000162.1:0-1263 GCA_038043105.1 Bacteroidota bacterium | reverse complement strand
TAATGGAGTACGAGGGACCAACATCGACAATGAGCTTGCCGTTTCGGTCAAACATATAGCCGCGGATCGGCTCCTTGATGAGGGCGCGCACACTGTTTTCTTCGGACTTCTTATCCAGCTCACCGTGATACAGAAGCTGTAGCTGGTACAGACGGAGCAGGAGCACGCCGAAGATCACGAGAACAATGGCCGTGAGCGCTTTACGTCGCTGAGGGGATCCGAATTGCTCGTCGTAGATCATAGTGATTGCGAAAGACGATACTTCCGGACAAAGGTAAAAAGAGGAAGAATGCTGACGACACCGGTATAGACGCTTGTCGCTAGGCTAAATTCAATGGATGTCACGATCACCGAGTCCTGAACCCCCTGCAGGAAAACCCCAAAGTAAATCATATTATGAATCATTGAGCAGAGAAGGACGATCAAGAGAAAACGGTATGAGCCGAGTGTTTGTTCGGTGTTGTTCTCGTTGAAGAAATATCCGGCGACAAACCCACAGAGTATTTTGCTAAATGCGCCGAGCCCAAAGAACTGCGTCGTAACAGCGTCTTGCATAAGCCCGACGACAAATCCAGCTATGCTTGCTTCCAATTGTCCGCGCCTGATCGCGACATATACAATCCAGACAACAAAGAGATCAGGAAGAAACCCGCCAATCGAAAGGAACGGAATGAACGTCGTCTGCAAAATCAGCAAGCCGAGCACAAGGAGCGCTGAGCGTATGTAGTAATCCATGCTGTCACGAGATGAGTGTTCTCGAAGAAAAAGTATTGAGAATTAGAGCGAGAAGCAAGGAAGCGCGCACGAGCGCTAACGGGTTGATTGCAGGAGAATCTCCCTCCACCTTGAATACTCTGCCGGCATGCGTGTGCTCATCTTCGGTCGGTTCATCGCTTCCCGCAACGCGGGAGGAAGAGAGATCTCTCGACCCAGCGCTTTCGCAACGACATCTGGAAATTTTCCCGGATGAGCAGTTGCCGTAACAATCAAAGGTGGGGAATCGCCCGATGGCGCATAGGCTCTTCGTGCAGCAGCAACGCCAACGGCGGTGTGCGGATCAAGAATATAGCCGGTGCGGTTGTAGGTCCGGCGGATTTCAGCCAGCGTCTCTTCATCCGAAACGCTAACAGCGGAGATGTCCCGATTCATCCGGTGAACGTCATAGTTGTAGAGCGCCTGCAAGCGCACAAAGTTGCTGGGGTTGCCGACATCCATCGCGTTCGAATATGTCTGAACCGAGGGACGGGGCGTGTAGGTGCCCGA
>JBBTCR010000161.1:0-1067 GCA_038043105.1 Bacteroidota bacterium | reverse complement strand
GTGTCCCTTATTCCTCGCAGAATATATTGTGCCCCCACCGAAGCGGCGTAGTGCACGAGGAACTTATTTTCAAAGCTGTCCACGCGTACGTGTGGCAAAGTGCCGAGGGAATCGCGTAGCATCTGGAGTCGCTCATCAAGCGAGAATGTGTTTCGCTTGTCGGGGTTCACACCGACGGCCACAACAAGTTCGTCGAACAGTTTGGCCCCTTGTTCAATCATCCAGACGTGACCATTCGTGATGGGATCAAAACTCCCAGCGTATACGGCCTTCTTCATCGAGTCCTCCCCAGGCAATGCCTGTTGTTCGCCACTTCATTCTTTGTTTACATTGTTCCATTCCAAGCCGAATCGGAGCAGGTACTTCCTTAGTCGGTCTGCGTCATTCGTAACCTTCCGCTCCTGACGGGATACTGCGAAAAGTATCCTCCCCGCTTCCGACATGTTGCGCGCGCGGCGGCAGACCTTCAGCACTTCGGCAAGTTGGACACGGTCAAAGAGATCCACCTTGGCAACCTTATCCGCACCCAACACCTCATTAAGAATGTCATCCTCTTGTCTGGTGTCTTCACGAGTCCACTTTCGCCGAAGGCGAGCGATCTCGTCTTCAACTGTCTGTCGCGTGATACGGCCACCCGGTGCCAACGTTGCCATACGGGTGATGGCGTTGTTAAGATCCCTGAAATTGGCGGCCCATTTGGCCTCATCGGACTTGGCAAAGCGAACGAAGTCTTCGCGGGATTCTTTGCTGAAGCGGACTTTCTTGCCGCGTTTCTTGGCAAACTGCTCCAATTCATACTCGATGTTCGGCTCAAGATCTTCCGGACGATCTTTCAGCCCAGGGAAGTAGAATGTCCATAGGTTGATACGTTCAAGCAGGTCTTCGCGGAACTTGCCGTCTTGCACGTCCCTGTACAAATCCCTATTGGTTCCACATATCAACTGGAAGTCACTGCTGACTTCTTTGTCCGAGCCCATAGGGAAGAACAGCTTCTCCTCGATTGCCCGCAACAGCATTGCCTGTTCATCGAGCCCCAGTTCCCCGATTTCATCCAGGAACAACAATCC
>JBBTCR010000160.1:0-1177 GCA_038043105.1 Bacteroidota bacterium | reverse complement strand
GGATCGGACACACGAAGTCCCTTGCCTACGAACCGTGGCCGCTGTACGATCGGGAAAAGATCATTGAAGAAAAGGTTGAAGTTGTCCTACAGGTAAACGGAAAAGTCCGATCGAGACTTCTCGTGGCTCGAGGAACGAGCGAAAAGGAGCTTGAGGATCTGGCTCGTCAGGATCCGAACATCCAGCGTCACACGAACGGAAAGCGTATCTCTCGTATGATCGTCGTGAGGAATAAGCTTGTGAATATCGTCCTGGCAAACCCATAGAAAGGGCCCACAGGTATTGAGTGCTCTCTCAGCCATAATCATCACGAAAAACGAGGAACGCAACATTCGCGAGTGCCTTTCAAGTGTCAGGTGGGTGGATGAGGTTGTTGTCGTTGATGGCGGGAGCACTGACAAGACTGTAGAAGTGGCGAAGGATATGGGAGCCAAAGTGTTCATCCGATCATGGGAAGGGTATGGAGCTGCGAAGATCTTTGCCCTTGCACAGTGCTCGGGGAATTGGATACTCTGGCTGGACGCAGACGAGCGTGTAACAAAAGAACTAGCTGAAGAGATACAACATCTTGTTCGACAAGAAGATAGCGATTATGCTGGGTACGAAGCATCAAGGAAAGCTTACTTTCTCGGCAGGTGGATCAAACACTGTGGTTGGTATCCGGGGTTCGTCATACGCTTGTTTCGGCGTGAGGCAGGGAAGTTCACCGAAAACAAAGTACACGAACGCTTGGAGGTAAACGGAAAGGTCGGTCGCCTTCGTTCCGACCTGCTGCACTACACCGATCCGAACTTGTTTCATTACTTCGAGAAGTTCAACCGGTACACGTCGCTAGCCGCCGAGGAGTTGGCACAGCAAGGGCAGAAGTTTGGGTTGACACAGTTGATTGTTCGACCGATTTGGCAGTTTCTCAAGATGTATGTTGTTCAGAGAGGTTTCTTGGACGGATTCCATGGCTTCATCCTGTGCGTGCTGTCGTCCTCCTACGTCTTCACCAAATACGCAAAGCTGTGGGAGCTTTCTTCTGACAGGAAAAGGAGTAGCATCTGATGATTCAAGGTGAAAAGGAAACCGCACTCTTCATGGGTCTCGTGCTCATGTTCCACACTGCTGCGATGCAACACATGGGGAAGGTCAAGAATCCTTTGACCGACAAGGTTGAACGGGACTTAGACCA
>JBBTCR010000159.1:0-6882 GCA_038043105.1 Bacteroidota bacterium | reverse complement strand
TATCAGGTTGTGGACCTGAAGCGGACCTCGATCGGACCGCTGGAGCTCGGAGATCTTCGGGAAGGAGAGTCACGTGATCTCAGCCACGCGGAAATTGAACAGCTGAGAAGCGCTGTTGCGCGCGGGGATCTTCATACCACGCGGAGCCGCTCAAATGCAATGGAGTGAGAACGCACCGGAATGGCTGGAATAGTCTGTCGAATCATTGAGGTCTGCGTTTTCAAGCTCGACGGCGGGATCCCGAACTATCTTCTTCTGAAGCGATCGAACAACGACAAAATCTATCCCGGAATTTGGCAGTGGGTCACGGGGACCATGAGGGAAGGGGAGAGCGCCTTGAAAGCGGCAGTGCGGGAATTGACGGAAGAGACAGGGATGAAACCGAGTCGTATGTGGGTTGTGCCGCACGTCAATTCCTTCTACGTTGTTGCTGACGATACCGTGCATCTCAGCCCATTTTTTGCCGCGGAAATCTCATCCAGCGGGCCGCCGCGGCTCTCCAGTGAACATCAAGCATTCGATTGGTGTTCGTTTGAACACGCTCGACAAATGCTTGTGTGGCCTGGGCAGCGCAGGGGCCTGGAGATCGTACACGGATATATCACAGGTGAAGAAGAAGCTGCGCGCTTAACACAAATCTCATTCTGAATATCTCTTAAAGGAGTCACCCTTGGGCTTGCTCGTTGTTGGTTCCGTTGCTTTTGATTCAGTGGAGACACCGTTCGGAAAAGTGAAAGACGCGCTTGGAGGTTCTGCGGTTTACATCTCGGTGGCGGCAAGCTATTTCACCGCTCCGATACGGCTGGTTGCCGTCGTCGGAGGAGATTTTCCGAAGCATCACATGGAATTTCTGGAAGAGCGGAACATTGACCTCGATGGCCTTCAGATCATTCGAGAGGGGAAAACATTCCGATGGGGAGGGCGATATCACTATGATCTGAATATGCGAGACTCCCTGTACACGGAGTTAAACGTCTTTGAGCAGTTCAATCCAACTATTCCGAACGGCTTCAAACGCAGCGCCTACGTCTGTTTGGGTAACATCGATCCAGTTCTCCAGCGACACGTGCTCGACCGGCTCAGCAAGCCTCGACTTGTGGTTGGCGATACGATGAATTATTGGATCGAAAGCAAACCCAAGGAGTTGGCAGAGACTCTGAAGGTGATGGACGTCGTTGTCGTTAATGAATCCGAGGCACGTCTGCTGGCGCACGAACCGAATTTGGTCAAGGCGGCGAAACGGATTATCGGCATGGGCCCACGGATTGTCATCATCAAAAAGGGAGAACACGGCGCGTTGCTGGTGACGGAGGAGACGATTTTCTCCGCTCCTGCCTACCCACTTGAGAATATTAATGATCCAAAAGGAGCTGGGGACGCGTTTGCCGGCGGTTTTGTCGGTTGGCTGGCGCGAACCGATGATCTGTCGTCCGACAATCTCAAACGCGCTGTGATTTATGGAAGCACCCTGGCCTCGTTCTGTGTCGAGAAATTCAGCGTCGACGGCCTCAGAGATCTCACCTACCTTCAGATCCAGGATCGTTATCGTTCGTTCATGCAGATTTCGCGCTTCGACGAGAAATGAGCAGTCTGCGAGCAATTGAGTGGCGGGACGGGAAACTCCGTTTCCTCGATCAAACAAAACTTCCCCTTGAAGAACTGTACGTGGAGACGGATGACGAAACGGTCGTCGCTCAAGCGATCAAGTCCCTTGCCATTCGTGGTGCACCGCTCATCGGCATCGCGGCCGCCTATGGCTTTGTCCTTGCGTTCAACAAACTGCAATCGAATGATGCCCGCACAATCGTAGCGTGCATTGAGAGGACCACCAGCCTCTTTGGTTCCACTCGCCCTACTGCGGTCAATCTCCTGTGGGCAGTCAACCGGATGCGGCACGTGGTCATTGATGTTGCCGGTACGCCATTGGACAAAATGAAAGCCCGTGCGCTTGCCGAGGCACAAGCTATTCACAAAGAAGATGAAGAAATGTGCCGTACGATTGGCCAGCTCGGTGCTGAAGTGCTACCGGCTGCTGCGTGCGTGCTGACCCACTGCAATACCGGAAGTCTCGCCACAGGCGGCGCTGGAACTGCCCAGAGCATCATTGCCGCTGCGTGGGAACAACTGAAGCTCAGGCACGTCTATATCGACGAAACCCGCCCGTTGTTGCAGGGGGCTCGTTTGACCGCCTGGGAGCTCGAAAAGCTCCAAATCCCCTTCACACTCATCACCGACAATACTGCTGGATTTGTGATGCAGCGGGGAATGGTCAACGTGGTGGTTGTTGGGGCCGACCGTATTGCGCTCAACGGAGATGTCGCGAATAAAGTGGGAACGTACGGTCTGGCGGTTATGGCGAAGCATCATGGTATTCCATTTTATGTAGCTGCGCCAACATCGTCGATCGACTTCGAAATGTTATCGGGCAAGGAGATACCCATCGAGCAGCGAAGCGGCACCGAGGTGACGCAACTCGCCGGACATCAAATTGCCCCTACGAATGTTGATGTGTACGCGCCGGCATTTGATATTACCCCCAGCGAGCTTGTCACGGCGATCATAACGGAGAAGGGGGTTCTTCGAGCTCCTTTCCGCATGGCCATGGAGATGTTGATAAAGGAGGAGCTCTCTTCCATGGTCCGAAAGACCATATTTCAGTGACAGCAGGCAATGCTGACCAAGACTGATGCGATAGTGCTCAAGTCGATGAAATTTCGTGACACGAGCAAAATTGTTACGTTCTATACCCGTCGCTATGGTAAATTGAAAGGCATTGCGAAGGGAGCCCGTCAAGTCAAAAGCAAATTCGGCGCGGCGCTTGAGCCCATAACGAACGTATCGCTGGTTCTTTACAAAAAGGAGCATCGCGATCTGCAGTTGATTTCGCAGTGCGATACCATCAAGGCGTACAAGAAGATCCACAGCGAATTTGATCGGATGACGGTTGGGCTGTCGATTCTTGAGCTGATTCACCAGCTCGCTCACGACGAGGAAGAGAATCTTGCGCTGTATTCGCTGCTCGTGGAGACGCTGGATGAGCTCGAGAGCGCCTCCAAGAACATTCTCAATCTCTTCTATGCATTCGAGCTGCGCCTAGCGGGTCTGTTTGGGTTTGCTCCTACGTTTGGCGCTTGCAATCACTGTGGGAGGAAGGTTGATGAGTTCGCGATTGAAGAATCGGCGATCTTTCAGTTGTCCAAAGGCGGAATCCTTTGTGCGCACTGCGGTAGACTGACAAGGGTCCAGACCGGCGAGAAAGTCTTCCTCAACCCCCGACGTCTGCACGAAGCACAAATGCCAAACAGGGGGGAGGCTAACGTCCGCATCTCGGTTACCGCGCTGAAGCTGATGCAGAGGCTCTTTACGGCGAGGCTGGACAGCGTCCCATTTCTGGAGTACACGAAGGCGACCGGGAACGAAATTGATGCAACTTTGCGTTTGTACTTGCGTCAACATTTTGAGGATCTCAAGCCGTTAAAATCGCTCGAAATATTCAAGAACGCTGCCAACCTGGGTTCTACGCAGTAGCGAAGGTCCTCTTGCGAAACGTGTTTTAAAGACTAATTTTGTTAAGGAGTACAACAATGTTGAGGAGAGTGTCTATGTCTAAAAAGTCGGTCATTGCTGCTGTGCTGCTGATTGCGTTGGGGATAGTCTTTGGGGTAACATTGGTGTCCACCTTCAAAGGCGTCGATTTGACGTTCGCCACACAAGATGTGAAGCTCGGCGCTCAGTCGAAATCTTCAACCGCTCATCCATCACTGCAGGCGCTGAATGAAGCGTACCATGCGATTGCAAAAGATGTCACGCCAACGGTGGTGTTCATTACCGTCGTGTCCCGTGCGCGAGCTGACGCAGATGATCAAGGGACTCCGTTCTTCAGATTCTTTGGTCCGGAGTTCCGACAACCGCGCTCGCACCCGGAAATCGGAGCGGGTTCAGGCGTCATCCTCTCGTCCGACGGATACATTTTGACCAACAACCATGTTGTTGACAAGGCTAGCTCGGACGGGATTGAAGTCACACTCTGGGACAACCGGGTCTTCAAGAATGCCAAGCTGATCGGCACGGATAAATACACGGATCTTGCTGTGATCAAGATCGATGCGAAGGACCTTTCTGTCCCGCGACTTGGGAACTCAGACGAAGTCGAGGTCGGACACGTCGTGTTCGCGTTCGGTAATCCTCTCGGGCTGACGTCGACCATGACGCAAGGTATCGTGAGCGCACTCGGTCGGCAGTTGTACATTATTGATGAGGGCCGCTCAGGATATGGCATCGAGAATTTCATCCAGACTGACGCTGCGGTAAATCCTGGGAATAGCGGAGGGGCGCTGGTCGATATTGAGGGGGAGGTGATTGGTATTAACGCGGCAATTGCCACGACGAACGCCCGTTATCAGGGATACAGCTTTGCCATCCCCATCAATCTCGCGAAGAAGGTCGCGACGGACATCATCAAGTACGGAAAAGTTCGTCGAGGCTATATCGGCGTGGTGATCCAGACTGTCGACGCGACAATGGCGAAGGCGAATGGTCTCGATAAACCGACCGGTGTGTTTGTCCAACAGGTGAACGCTGGAAGTGCGGGTGAAGCAGCGGGGATCAAAGCGGGTGACATCATCCTGACAGTGGATGGGAAAGAAGTCAACACGTCCAATCAACTTCAGACAATTGTTGCCTCGAAGGACCCCGGCGAGGCTGTCACGCTCAAAGTCCTCCGCGACGGCAAGGTGATTGAGAAAAAGGTTGTTTTGAAAGCACGTGACGAGGACGAAGAAGTTGTGGCCGCGAGGGATACGAAGAAAGCACCGAGTGCGCCAAAGGAAAGCGCTGCGCCAGCTCGACTGGAGCTTGACAATCTCGGTATGACCGTTCGTGATTTGGATTCGAAGACAAAGAAAGACTACGATGTTGAGAATGGTGTTCTCGTTGAGAATGTTGAGCCGCTGAGCGAGGCGCAGAAGCGAAGGCTACTGCCGAACGACGTGATTGTCAGCGTGGGGGATCAATCGGTTTCATCCGTTGGTCAGTTCGAACAGGTGCTGAAGAAAAAGAAGCCCGGCGATGCGGTGCTGATGAGGGTGAAGGGAGCCGATAAGTCCATGAGGTTCGTGGCAATCGAGATTCCGAAGAAGTAGCTACTTCTTCTGCCGTTGATTACAGAGGGCGTAGGGTTATTCCGCGCGGAGCGGATAAACTTTACGCCCTTTGCCATGTTCGGCGTGATTGCTAATGCCGCTAAAAATTGCTTTATTCTGTGAAAATGGAATGCAGGCCGTCTACGCGTAAAGGAAAAGCATTGTGATCAGATATTTGACAGCGGGAGAATCACACGGCCAGGCGCTCGTTGGCATCGTTGAGGGAGTCCCCGCAGGACTCTCGATTTCGGCGGATTTCATCAATCATCAACTCCGGCGCAGGCAGCAGGGATACGGGCGGGGCGGGAGAATGAAGATCGAAGCCGATGCTGTCGAGATCCTTTCCGGAGTCCGTTTCGGCAAGACTCTCGGATCACCGATCGCATTGATCGTCCGAAATCGTGATTCGGTAAATTGGTCGGAGAAAATGGCTGCGGATGGTGAAGGCTCAGGGGTCGAGAAGGTTACAGTCCCTCGACCTGGCCACGTCGACTACGCGGGAACATTGAAATACGGGTTTGACGACATCAGGAATACGATCGAACGCGGAAGCGCTCGGGAAACGGCGATGAGGGTGGCCTGCTGCACCGTTGTGCGGAAACTGCTTGAAGAGTTCAGAATTTTCATTGGGAGCCACGTCCTGAGCATCGGGTCGGCCGGACTCACCGATCGATCGGCCACCGACAAAGTGATCGCCAAGTACGCCAAAGCCTCGTGCGGCGCATACAAAGTAACCGAAGAAGCAGACAAGTCGCTTATACGAATGCTCGACAACATTGTAGCAGCCAAGGCTACCGGCTTGATCAAAAGAGCGAAGAAGCTTGGCGACACGCTCGGTGGGATTTTTGAAGTACTTGTGACGGGGGTACCGGTGGGACTGGGAAGCTACGTTCACTACGACCGCAAGCTGGATGGCCTTTTTGCACAGGCTGTAATGTCCATTCATGCTGTGAAGGGTGTTGAGATTGGCGCGGGATTTTCGAACGCGGAGAAGTTTGGGTCGCAAGTACACGACGCGTTTGGAGTGCGTCAAGGGAAAATCATTCGCGTATCCAATCGAGCGGGAGGACTCGAAGGCGGAGTGACAAATGGCGAAATGATCGTGATCCACGGTGCGATGAAGCCGATCTCGACGCTTGCCAAGCCTCTCAAGTCGGTAGACCTTAGGACGAAGAAAGTGGTTGATGCACGCTACGAGCGATCGGACGTTTGCGCGGTTCCGGCGTGTTCAGTGATTGCAGAGGCCGTCATCGCGCCGGTTTTGGCGAATGCGTTCCTCGAGAAATACGGTGGCGATTCGGTCAAAGAGATACATAGCAGATTCGGAATGAGATTGTAGATTGAAAATTGGCAATCTCAGCCGAAGGCTGACCCGCCAGAACGCACGGCGGGCTGGTGCGCCTCCCCAAAGGGGTCCTTCGGACTGGCGCAGAAAATCGACAATTGTGGCGAAGTGGTTGTATGTTGGTGGGAGGTGAAAAGGAAGGAGGGAGAGGTCAGAATCCAGAAGACAGAATTCAGGAGACAGAAGACAGAAGATGAGGGGTGTCGGTTTTCTCGGTACGCTCAACCCCCCAATTTGTCCGCCGAAGGCGCCAGTCCCGCTCTTGGATTCCGCTCATTTGCGGGATCCCAGAGTGCGGAACCCGCCTTCCACGGGCTTGTGAGGCTGGCGGGGATCCCCCGCGCCCGGCTACTCGCCCGACTCCGTCGTTCGAGCGGGCGCCGTTCGGACGGGTCG
>JBBTCR010000158.1:0-1336 GCA_038043105.1 Bacteroidota bacterium | reverse complement strand
CCCTCCGAAGGTTCTACCGACTCTCTCAAGACCATCGGGAGACTATCATCTCCTGTCAACCCTGACGAATGCGTTTCCGAACGCCGCCACCTTTATCGTCCATTCAATCGGCTCTCCGATCCTCCCGAAAAGATCGCTCTCGTGTCTCGTCACGGGAACTGAACGGTTCCACATCATCACGGTGTACTGGTCTCTGTCCGTAGGATTGTACAAGTGAACCAACCAGGACTTTCCTCCTTCGATAGGTTTGACGGACAGAACCACCAATTCAATTGAGTCAAGATGAAAAAGCGATCGCACCGGGGTCTTGGCCGGGTCGGCGGCTGCTACAACGAGCGGCTCCCTCTGCTCTTTCGCAAATCGCACTGCTTTCTCTGCGCTGAATGCTCCGTGAGGCATGATTGAATAGCGAAACAGGGTCAAGCCTTCCTGATCAGCCTTGTAGTTCGTGTGCCAGTAGTTGTTCATCACATAGGAGTAGAAGGTCGAAGACGGTTCAATCGTCTTCATCCACGGCTGTTCAGCAGTGATTGATCCGATTTCTATCAAAGGGGCGTCAATCGTCGACCACGTCACGCCGTACGAATCGCTCGATATGTCCACCCAGCTCTGAACTGAGAAGAAATTCTTGCACGAGCCCGGGAGCTGGTCTGCTTCAGGACGAACAATCCCATTGGCAACGTCGTACCTCAGTTGACCGCCGGCAACATTGAACGGAAAGGCAATGTGCACACCCTCTTTTTCGCGTACGGCTTTTTTGTCGATTTCATTAATGATGTCCACGCGACCGATGCCATCAATGACACGAACCTCATACGAGTACCGTCTGCAGCCCGGTGCGTCGGCCTCAACCAGAAGAGAAGAGAGAAGACTTCCTTTCTCCTTAACCCTTACTCGCACGTTCGCCAACCGTCGTGCATCCTGCGGAATCCTGCCAGGAACATACAGGTATTCGTTCAAGCCACTGCCGCGCGTTCGATCGACCAGATCCACGTCATTTGGTTTCCATCGCAAACTCTCAACAGCGCCCGTTTGTTCATTCACACTCACAGCGATGAGGCTACTCTCGAGGATGTTGCGCTCGGCTTTCACACTGCCCCGTTTGTGAGGCGATCCCTTCATGACAAGGAAGCGCTTGGCGGACATCGGTGGAACATTTTGGATCAGCACAGCAAGCTCACCGGTCGAGAGCCGCTGAGAAGGAACGGAGCGCCCTTGTTGATCCGTAACCCGATCTCCAACAGCACTCTGCTCTTTCGAAAGATACACAACATCGGTGCGCGGCCACGATTGGGTATTATAGATGTCGACGGTGATCTCGCCGCGCGATTTCTCC
>JBBTCR010000157.1:0-1905 GCA_038043105.1 Bacteroidota bacterium | reverse complement strand
TATACTCCGCCCGGTCACAATTTGCGTTTATTTCTAAGCCTGCTTATCCCAGTCTTGTCAGGGCGAGCAGTTCCCCCAGCCTTCTCTCTTGACAGATTCCCCTTGTCGAGGGAATCTATTCCTTCGTAGGGGAGGTCCGAACGGGAAGGCTCCCGGACGGCAAGCGCCGCTCCAGAGGACCTTCCGACACCTTGGGAGAGAGAGGGGGGAGGTATCCCGTCGTGGTCCGCTTGACCTTCACCCCACAGGAGACCGAACGTCTTCGGAAAGAGCGCTTCCAGCACCCCCATCCCCGTGTGCAAGTAAAGATGGATGTGCTGTTGCTAAAAGCTCACAATCTACCCCATCCGAAGATTGCCCATATCGTCGGGGTGTCAGAAAACACCGTTCGGAAGTACCTCCAAGATTATCAGCAGGGGGGCCTGGAGAGGCTCCAGGAGGTACACTTTTACAAGCCACAGAGCCTCTTGGTCCCCCATCGGGAGACGCTGGCAGCTTATTTCGAGGCGCATCCGCCGGCCTCCGTTTCGGAGGCAGTGGCCAAGATCGAAGAGCTCACCGGGATTCGGCGCCATCTGACGCAGGGGCGGAAGTTTCTCAAATCCCTGGGGCTTCGGCGCCTGAAGGTGGGGTCGATTCCGGCCAAGGCGGACGTGGAACAGCAAGCGCAATTCAAGCAGCAGGAACTCGAACCAAGGATTGAGGAGGCCCGATCCGGGCGACGGGCTCTGTACTTCGTCGATGCGGCCCATTTCGTACTGGCCCCTTTCTTGGGGTATCTCTGGGTTCGCGTCCGCCGCTTCATCCAAGCCCCCTCTGGTCGGCAACGGTTCAATGTGCTGGGAGCCCTCGATGCTCTGACGCATCAAATGATCACGGTGACCAACACCACTTACATCAATGCCCTCTCGGTCTGCGAGCTTTTGCGGCAGGTGGCGGCAAGGCACGTGGGTCTACCCGTAACGCTGATCTTGGACAACGCCCGCTATCAGAAGTGCGCTTTGGTGCAACAGTTGGCCGCCACGTTGGACATCGAACTTCTGTACCTGCCGGCGTATTCTCCGAACCTGAACTTGATCGAGCGGTCTTGGCGATTCGTCAAGAAGAAGGTGTTGTACTGCCACTATTACAAGGATTTCGGCTCGTTCCAGGCCGCCATCGCCGACTGCGTCAACCAAGCTCACGTCACCTATCGCGAAGAATTATATTCGCTGCTGACCCTACGATTTCAGACGTTCGAAAAATCTCAAAATGTGGCCGCATGAAGTGGCGCGTGAAAACTCCGGCCGAAATCGTCGCCTAAATCTCAGGAGAGATAAACAGCGCCCACCTCCAAACCATCCTCCGGAGTCCCCAACCACTTCCCAGAAGGAAAGACGCAAGGTTCGTACCTCTCATGAGCATAGCTGTAAAAAGCCGCACTCCACGAATCCGGGTTGCGACCGCTAGAATACCGCAACCGACAGAGATGGGTGGGGACCGCTGATCCTTTCTCGTAGGCATCGAGATAACAAAACACACCCTGAAAGCGAACCTCCACCCGGGAGATGTTCTTCAGCTCCCGTCTCTGCGTGGCCGCCAGAATCCTGGCCCGGGTTTCTTCCCGAACCTTTTCAGGAACCGGTGTGCCTCCGCTATGTGGATCAAAAACCCACGGCGACATATCTCCATCTATAGCAGTTTCCTCAGAAAAACTCAAATTGTGGCCGCGCAAAGTATAGGCATGCTTCTCGTGGGGGAATTTTACCGTTTTGAAATTGTTATGAAAATACAGCTCCGGTTGGGTCATCGCCGTTTGGGCCAGCAGCCCCGTTACCACGAACAGGAATATTCCTCCCGCAAACAAGAATGGCTTTTTCATCGGTTTTCTCCTTATGCGATGCGCCTGCCGGGCGCACGAATGAT
>JBBTCR010000156.1:0-1995 GCA_038043105.1 Bacteroidota bacterium | reverse complement strand
GCTTTTCTATCTGACGAGGTAGAACCTCGAACTCTCTCATTCTTCTTTGTGCCTTTGTGGTTTGAATATCCTTGCAGCTCACTCCCAGCGGCCCGCAATCTTCGTCCCACATTTGTCGCAACCGCCGTCCTTTATCTTGTTGTTTAGCACACGGAAACCATGGCGCTCAACCACCGACGCACCGCAAGACGGGCAGAATGTGTTTTCTGTTTCTCCAACTTCACCGGGGCGATTGCCGGCGTAGACATAGTGCAACCCTGCCCTCAGTCCAAGCTCGCGCGCGCGGAGAAGTGTACTTGCGGGTGTGTCGTCGGGATCGGTCATCTTGTAGTCTTTATGGAAGGCGGTGACATGCCATGGGATATCCCGCGAGACTGAGGCAAGGAAGTTGGCAATGTCGGTGAGCTCTTCGTTTGAATCATTGAACCCGGGCACAACAAGCGTGACAACCTCAACCCAGAATTTTTTCTCATGAAGGGTCTTGATCGTTTCAAGCACATTCTGCAGCACGCCGCCAAGCTGAGCGTACGATTTCTGCCTGAAACCTTTCAAATCGACCTTGAAGAGATCAACCCACGGCCGGAGATATTCCAGCACCTGCGGCGTGCCATTGCCGTTGGAAACATACGATGTCACTAGCCCGACGCGCTTGGCGAGCTTGAAAATCTCCACAGCCCACTCACTCGTGATCAGCGGCTCATTGTATGTGCTAGTGACAACCTTGGCATTCGACCGCAGTGCCGCATCGACGAAATCCTCCGGAGTCATATACTGCATGCCGGAAACTGCCGAAGGATCCCGCAGCGCCTGCGAGGTAACCCAGTTCTGGCAGTACGAGCAGTGATAGTCGCAGCCAAGCATGCCGAAGCTGAGGGCTTTCGCTCCGGGATACGCGTGGAAGAATGGCTTCTTCTCGATCGGGTCCAGTGCAACGCCGCCAGCGTATCCCCACGGAACATACAGCTTCCCATTTTGATTAAATCGCACGCGGCAGATGCCATCCCTGCCGGGCGGAATCTTGCACCGATGCCCGCATGAATAGCAGCGCACCCAGTTGTCGGGCATTGAGTCGTACAGTTCTCCCACGCGTGTGTTTTGCGACAGGAGCTCCTTCAACGTTTTCACTTCTTCCATACGTCCACCTCCAGGCGAAATGTACAATTGCCCCCATCCGATGTCAAGCAACTGTTCTTGAACCTGCAAACACGGCCAATCGAACAGATTTTGATGGGAAAAGTCCCACCCCAACCCACGAGTGCCGCGCACCCCAACGGTGCGTGGCACCTCCACCGCGCGCCGACCGCATGCCGGATAGAGATCTAACGTTCCAATAATGGGAATGATTCCTCTCAAGAGCGCGTGATCGTTCTTGCATGTTTCCAATCACTCCTCTACATTGCGCGCACGGGAGGAAACAAAAAATGGACACGCTCGTCATCAACCACTGCGCGCTGTGTGGGGTGGAGGTCGAGCCGGAAGATGAGTACTGCTGCCAGTGCCTCCGAGAGAAAGACAACCTTGAGCATTGCCCCTGCTGTGGGAAGATTATCTGTGAGTGCGAGGTTGGGGTCGGAGACTAGGGAAGGGTAAGGTTGCCGTTTTGGAGTTTAAAGTTTGAGGTTCGAAGTTCGTCCTTCTCACTTCTTCCTTAATACTTACAACTCAGTACTTGCTACTTGATACCTTCTACTCACATACTCAACTACTCATATACCCAACTGCTCACATACTTCCTTCCCACTCCTGTCTTCTGAATTCTGTCTTCTGAATTCTTCCGTCTTCCTTCTTCCATCTCACGTCTTACTTTTCACGCCTTCCTTCTGACTTCTGTATTCTGAATTCTGAATTCTGACTTCTGACTTCTTCCTCCCCGCTTCCCTCGTCTTCCATCTACCCCCTCCCGTCTCACGCCCTTTGCTTCTCCACCAGCCCCCTCAGCACGCGCATATTTCTCACATCTTCCTTCATGTCCGGCCCCTTCGGTGTTTCGAGTAT
>JBBTCR010000155.1:0-1950 GCA_038043105.1 Bacteroidota bacterium | reverse complement strand
AGCCCGATGTCCTTCATCAGCTACGCCAAGCAGATCGCCGACGGGATCAACCACCGGTTCAGCGGGCTGCGCGACAAATACCCCCACGAGTCCGCGATCTGGTCCATCAGGTTCTTTGAATCCGTCGTCGCCTTCGAAATTGACCGTACACTTGCCACGCAACCGTCACGGCCCTGCCGAAACGAAGGAACTCCTGTCACCGCCCAAGATTATCGGGATCGCGATGGTGCAATCGTGACCGCCAATCAGCTGATTAGCGCATTTCGGTATTGAAAGGATGATCTGAATGACAAAAGGGCAACTCAATCGCCAAACGATTGCTGCGACACACCAAAAGTGTTCGTTGCATTAGTCGTTGTACAAATTTTGAATAGGTCTACGTATGACCAGCAGAACGAACATTATCCTCTTTCCGATCGATTCGCCCGAATTGAACGGGGTCTGTGCCATGGAGGAATGCAACGGTTCCGATCTAACCCATGCTGATTACATCAGGTCTTCTGTGCAATGGGTTGCTGAGCACTTTGTGCGTCTCTTCGCCACGGAAACCACCCAGATCCGTCTGATCTCGTTTGACCCGGAGTATGAACCGGCCACTCTGATCCCGCTGGGCGAGCTTGGCCAAAACGACGTTGGCCCGGTGCGCCTTCTCGATATTGACAATTTTGTGTGTCTTCTTCTGAACCACGAACGCGCCGATTGGGATCAAACATGCTTGGGTGTCTCTCAAGAATTGGGCATGGAGTTCTGGGCGATAGGGTCTTCCGAGCAAGGCGACATCTTACGCCAGGAATATGCCCGCGGGAAACGCCTTGACGGCTATTTCTCGGACGACCGGTTTGGCGTGAATGAAGGGATATTCGTTGACTTGGTTCGGGCCGTTAGGGGGATTGTTTCACCTCTTCAAGAAATAAGTCATGCTGACGTGGAATGCCGTTTGATATCTGTACAATATGTGCAAGTTCACCGCTCAGTCTTTGTCGCCAGTTCCAGATCGATCACTGTGTAGCTAACGCTGATTGATCCGTCTGGTTTTCTGATCGTGCCGATTTCGATCCGCGCGATGAATCGATCACCGAGGGTGATCCCCTCATCGCCCTCGATCCGCTCCAGATAGTCTTGACTTACCTGATGGCTGAACTTCCCGGAGATAATCTCTTCCGAGCCATCTCTTTTGAAATCAAAGGTTCGTTTGATCGGAGAGAGCCCGACAAGTGTCCCGGTCCAGCTGACCGGCTCGATCTTGACGTGCGTGGCCGTAATTCTCCTGTAGGCTCGTTCTATGCTTGCCCGATCAAAGGTGAACTGGCGATCTGGAAGGTTGGCCTTGAGGGAGGCGTCATTCTTTTCCAGATGTCGAAAGAACTTGGCTAATGAATTGAACACCCTCGGGTTGATGCTGTCCACGTCGACCAGAAAGTCATCTTCGTTCTCTTGGGTGAATTCGTCGAAAAGCCCGGTCGCCTCCTCGATCGCTTCCCTGATGGGCGTTTTGACTGCGCTTGATTGGCGGACCTCCTTTTCCTCCAGGATAAACCCGAACGACCCCGTCGCCACCCCACGAATATTGAGAGCAGCTAGGTTTGCGCCCTTGATCTTTCCGCGCTGAGCCAGCTCCCCTTTCAGGTTGGACGCGAAGAGGCGCGTCACGATGGCCTGAAAATAGCCGATAGCTTGGGCGGCGAACGTGGCGTCAATGGTGCGGGACCCGTCGACGGGGGCGCCTGCGAACAGGAGGGCAATTTCGGCTACCTTCGCGTCCCGGCCGGCGAGCGCGTCCAATTCCGCCGTGACGATGTCAAATCGGCTTAGGAAGTTGAGTTTGCCGACAACGTCCCCATCCGCTTCGGCATCACGGACAAGAGCCTCGAGTTCGGTCTTCTGCCGCTTCAGGTCGGACAGCCTTTGCAGGTCAGACATCGAATTTTCCTCCCAGGCGTTGATCGATGG
>JBBTCR010000154.1:8770-10526 GCA_038043105.1 Bacteroidota bacterium | reverse complement strand
AATCTATTATATCGACGGGAATCCAGGGAACCTGATGAGTGTGTCAGGGCTTGCTGCGGCGACAAGCACAACCGCACACGAATTCCAGCACATGATTCATTGGAACGCCGACAAAAACGAGATCACATTTGTGAATGAGTCATGCTCAGAAGTAGCCTCGCTTGTCTGTGGTTACTCATACACAGGACAGAATCGCTATACAGATGGCACGGATGTCTACTTGCTTGGATGGTCAGGAACGCTTGAAGACTATTCACGGGCGGCACGGTGGGCGTTATACCTCTGGAACCAATTCCCCAATGACTACCTGAAGCTGCTGGTCGATAACAAAGGGACGGGAATCAGCGGCATTGACGGTGCGTTGACTAATTATCTTCCGTCAACCAGTCGGAGGTTCTCCGATGTCTTTGTCGATTGGCTGATTGCCAACTCTGTTAACGATTTGGCCTTGAATTCACGTTACGGATATACTTATTTGAAGCCTCTGTCAAGAGCTAAAGGATTTACCTTCCTGAACCCGAACGTCAGCGCGCAGAATGTCACGGTCTCTCGATTAGGAGCAGACTACCTCACGTTTGCTGCAGGCTCAAACTTGTCGATCACGTTTAACTCATCTTCTTCGAACATTCGTGTCAAAGCGATTAGGTCTGGACCCGGAGGGAAGACAGTCGAGGACGTCCCGCTGAACAGCGCTTACCCCGAGCCGGCATTCGGGAGCACATACACGACGATTACGTTCATCGTACTGAATCTCTCCTCAGGGCAGGATGCTTCCTACAGTTACAGTGCAACAGGAGCTGGTGGTGCATCCGTCGAGCTCAGATGGGACGAAACGGAGCCTCAAGGGCTTCTGCGACTGACTCCGCTTGACACAATCTGTGTGACTTTCGATGCGGTTGCTGGAGCAAAGCTCGATTCAATTCGTGTAGCCCTGCGTCGAGCGGGGGAGGTAAGGGGTGGCGTTTGGAGATTCACAGGGACGCTGCGCCCTACCCCACTGGGGAGTCCACTCGCTGTTCCTATCAGTGCGACGACGACGGAGACGCCCCCAGTCGTGAATCCAGGAGCGACGTTTCCCTATCCAATTCCTTTTCCCAACTGGCGAACTGTGGACCTTCGCGCGTACAACATCTCTAGTGATCAATCATTCGCAGTCGGATTCTGGCTGGAGAGCGATACGTCGAATGATGCGAGGGTAATGGTGACACGCTACACAAGCACCGATGCATACCACAGTTTCACGTTCCTTCACAATCCTTCAAGCGGGAGTCCGAATTGGTACTACTTGTCCTCTGGTCAAGGTGAGATATACCTGTACCTTATTCGTGCCTACGTCAGTTCACCCATTACGGGCGTAAAGGAACTTCTGCCGTTGCCGCCATCGGCATTGCAACTCGATCGGAACTACCCCAACCCGTTCAACCCGTCCACTACCATACGATACAGCATCCCGCTCAAGGGCCAGGTCAAGCTGAGAATTTTTGATGTGGTCGGCCGCGTGGTCGCGACGCTGGTTGATCAAGAACAACCACCGGGCATGTACTCCGTCGTTTGGCATGGAGCTACTGACGGCGGCGTGACTGCATCGAGCGGTGTGTACTTCTATCGACTGGAAGCCGCGGGATATCACAGCGCACAAAAGATGGTCTTGCTGAGGTGAGGCGTAAGTAGATTCCCGAAATCTACCTTGGCTCTGCAGGAGAGATTTCGGGAATCTCACGGAGCCTTTCAAGCACGTCTCGCCATCACGAACTTC
>JBBTCR010000154.1:0-8670 GCA_038043105.1 Bacteroidota bacterium | reverse complement strand
GAGATTTCGGGAATCTCACGGAGCCTTTCAAGCACGTCTCGCCATCACGAACTTCACACCAATTGTTCATAGGAGAAATTTGATGAATCGACTGTCAGGACGACTTGGTTTGATGTTCCTCATACTCATCGGTGTTGGGAGCGCTCTTGCTCAAGAACTGAAATACGTTGAGTATGATACCGACCTCTTGCCTGGTTCGGTCTACAAGGCGAGACGTGAGAAAGTCATGCGCGAGATTGGTAATGAGGGCATTGCCATCTTCTACTCTGCTCCCGAACGACATCGGAACGGAGATGTGGAATATCCCTATCGTCAGGATGATAACCTCTACTACTTGACGGGCTTCACAGAGCCCAATGCGATTCTTGTGCTTGTCCCGAATGGCGCCACTGTGAGAAAAGATGATGATTCCACAGCAACGACGAGCACCCGCGAAATCCTGTTTGTGCAAAAGCGTGACCCATTTCGGGAGCAGTGGACTGGAAGGCGCTACGGACCAGCCGGTGCGATGAAATTGCGGGGATTGGAGTACGGCGCGACGAATGACCAGTTTCGGCCGGTGCTTTCTCGCCTGATGACTTCAAACAAGCCGAAGTACATCTATGTCGCAAGCTTTCGCCCGGACTTCACCGGAACAATTGCCCAACTTCTCCAGCCGGTGCGAGAACTCACTGCCCAAAAGGATGCTGCGGTTGAGGTGAAAGATCCAAGCACAATCGTTCGCAAGATGCGGATTATCAAATCGCCTGAGGAAATCGAGTATCTCACAAAGGCAACGGAAATCAGTGTGGCTGCGCACAATCAGGCGATGATGTCGTGTGAGCCCGGAATGCACGAGTACGAGCTGCAGGCTGTGTACGAATATGTCTACCGAAAATTGGGCGCTGAGAGCGGGGGCTATCCCTGTATCGTCGGCGCTGCGGAGAATTCTGTCATCCTCCACTATGACAAGGTCCGCAGACCGATCAACAACGGCGACATCGTGCTCGCAGACTGTGCCGCTGAGTATCGCGGCTACTCAAGTGATGTCACGCGAACGTTTCCAGCGAACGGCACGTTCAGCAAACCCCAGCGCGAAATTTATCAGATCGTTCTAGATGCAGAAAAAGCTGCCATTGCGGCAATGAGGCCGGGTGTCGAATGGCGGGCGGTCTCCTCGATCGTTGACTCCGTGACAACAGAGGGTCTGATGAAGTTGGGATTAATGAAATCTCGGGAGAGACGCGAACTGCGCAGGTTCTTGATGCACGGCGTTGGACACCCCGTGGGCCTCAACGTCCACGACGTCGGTCAACCGATCCTGGAAGCCGGGATGGTCCACACGATCGAGCCAGGGATTTACATTGCGGAAGGGATGGAAGGGGTCGATCCTGGGTATTACAACATCGGCGTGAGGGTCGAAGATACCGTTCTCATCACGCCGACCGGCAACAAAGTCCTCTCCGCGGGTTCACCGCGTGAGATTGCCGAAATCGAGGCGATGATGAAGAAGAGGGGGATCGGGAACGAGCCCGTCCAGTGAATAGTCGGAAGCTTACTTCGCAATAACGAAATGCCCCTTCTGGATTCCAAAAGGGGCATTGTTGTCTCAAGAATCGGAGAATGGAGAGTGAGTTACATCGCTTCTTCCATCATGGCGCGCTGTGCTCGGCGGATTGCCTTTACTCTTTTCATGCGCCGCTTCACAGAGGGCTTGGTGAAGAAGGTGCGCTTCTTGAATTCCTTCAAGACGCCTGACCGCTCGTACTTTTTCTTGAAGCGTCGTATCGCACGGTCAATCGGCTCATTCTCTCCTATAATAATGCCTACCAGATTTATCACCTCCCTCAAGTATTCAATGCTGGAAGCCAGACCTAAGCAGGGATGCTATGCATAATTTCAGGTTCGGCGGTCGAAGCGACGTTCTCGATAAGCCTCCGCTCGCCCAATTTCTCAAACGAGACAGTTATTGCATGCGTACCGTCGGATGTCTTTTGCTTCGCAATAACCTTTCCAACATCATCCAACTCGGAATGATAAATGGCCTGGCCAACGGTGTAGACCCGTTCTTTGGAGTACGTCGTGCAGAGGGATCGGTCAATCTTCGCAGCCTCCCCTCGCTTTGCCGGCGTCAATGTTTGCTTGTCAAGCAAAGCGCTGTGCTTGCACCGTGTGCAACGATACCACACTTTCTGTGACGGGGACTCGCTTCCCTCGGTCTGCATTTCACCGACAAGTTCCATCTTCGTTGACTTGTGGCAATACGCACAGTCGTGCATGATGTACTTCGTCTTCGCCATACATATCTCCTTACGTAAAAGCTGGAGGGAAACCGCATCCCGAGGTGATGTCGTCGCCAGGAAAGGTCTACACCCAGCGAGTCGTTCGCGGACATCTCATCAAATTCACTAAATAAATGTACGCAAAACGCGGCAGGATGTCAATACGTTGATGCAACGTATCTTTTCCACCTGCTTGTAAAGAAATACTACTTCGCGTCACGTTCCAACAGGATACGTGTGTGCTGAAACTCCTTGCAAAAGCAGACTTCGTCCCCTATTTTTGACTGCCCAAGGACTGATCTGCCGGTCTTACCTTCCAATCTTGGCGCTGATCGCTTCAAGGACTTATTGAGAAAGATTTGTGTAACAATCGACACGCACTCACACGAGCGGCAAGTATGACATCGCTGGTATCTCGAATTGTCTACGTTTCCAGTCGCATCATCATCGGCGCCATAGGATTGCTGATCCTCATTACGCTGTTTTCTCGCGTTGACCCATGGAATATGGATAATGTGGTATTGAAGGTATGGCCGGCGCGCCAGGTTCATTTCCACATCCCGCTCATTGAGCTGGATTTCTCTTTGCACGACCGCGTTTTCCTCGTGATTGTCTTTGCCGCCTTTCCCGTCATTGTTCTGTTCTCAAGGACCGGCAGAGACGCGATCATCCATATCGCTCAGCGCAAGTTGCTCTTGACCGCCAGCGCGCTCACACTCTTTGGTTTTTCCCTCTCCTTGCTTCCCGGGTTCTTTCTTCACGATCTCTTCGTCCGATCCGTCGTCACCTATCTGCTGCTCGGTCTTTACGGCGTCGCGTTCTTGTTTGTCGGGACCTACCCCTTAGTGAAGGACGTTGGAGTATGGGAGAAACTTCGGGTGAAGTTCTTCGCGTGGAAGCTCCCGTACTTCTTGGGTGCCCTCTTCTTCATCGAATTCTTCCTCACAAACTGGATCTCGTATTTTGTGTTCGAACACATTCCGCACATCCAGGACAGCATTGCCCAAGTCTTCCACGGAATGATTTTCGCTCTCGGAAAGTTGACTGTCCCGTCTCCTCCGATGCGAGAGTTTTTTGATTTCACTCACATAATCAATAATGGGAACTGGTATTCCCAGTACCCACCTGGACATTCATTCCTCATGATGCTGGGTGTCCTCGTCGGTGCACCTTGGATCATCAATCCTCTCATCGGTTCTCTGACCATCGTGTTGTTCTACTTCCTTGGGAAGGAGCTCTATGGCGATGCGATCGGACGACTCGCTGCACTCCTTGGCTTGTTCTCGCCGTTCATTCTGTTTATGTCGTCTGAGTTCATGAATCATGCCAGCGCCCTGTTCTTCTTCAGCTTGTTCGTGCTCTTTTTCGCTCGCACGGTGCGCACCGCGAAGATTTTTCCCGCTGTGTTGGCTGGTGTGTCCCTTGGATGGCTGGTTAATATCCGACCTTTCAGCGCCGCTGCGTTGGCACTACCGTTCTTCATCTATGGGGCCCAGCTTCTCCGTTCTCGATTCTCGGTGTACAAAGTCCCCCTCCTGGCTTTCAGCGTGACGTTGCTTCTCTTCGTGTGCATCCTCCTCGGGTTCAACTATCTCACCAACGGTCATCCGTTCTTGTTCGGCTATCAAGTGCTCTACGGCAACGATGTGATGCCGGGATTTGGCAAAGGTGCATGGGGCGATACGCATACACCCGGCCGTGGAATTCATCAGACGCTCAACAATCTGGTAGGGTTGAACAAATACCTCTTCGAGTGGCCAGTGCCGTCGCTCGTATTTGTCCTAATTCTGTTTGCCACGATGAGGGTAAATCGCTGGGACATACTCCTGCTATTGTCTTTTCTTTCCCTCACATTTACGTATCTGTTCTACTGGTTCCAGGACTGGTGCTTTGGTCCGCGTTTCATCTACGATGCGACGTGCGGCGTCATTCTCCTGACGGCCCGCGGTATGCAACGGTTGCCGTATGTCATCAAGAACATGCTTGGAAAGTCCATCTCGGTCAGAAAGATCTATGGCCTCACGATCTGCGTCGTGCTTTTCTGCACAGGCATCGGCCTGCTCAACAACGTTCCGGCGCTGGTGAGGGTGTACAGCAACAGCTACTGGATTGTCGATGGAAAGGTGTTGAAAGCGGTCAAACAGCGAGGTCTCCACAAAGCTATCATCTTCACTAAATCGTACTATGGAAGTGTAGTCACTGCCAATTCACCGCTGCTTGAGAAGGATGTGATCTACGTAAGGAATCTCGACGATCTGAACAGGAAGTTCATGGATCAATTCCCCGGATATCGGTACTACCTGGCCGAGGATGATCGGATCGTAGAGATACGGCAGCGATAGGAAAACGAGCAGAGGAGCAAAAGCTAACGCGATGATGCTTGCCGTCTGCGGCCTCGGACAAGGAGTCCCCATTTCACCAAAGCTAGAAGAGCGCGCACACCGTCCCGCCAAGTGACTTTCTTCCCCTCTTCGTACCCGCGTCCCGTATACATAATTGGGATTTCATAGACGCGGAACCCGTAGCGAAAAAGCTTGACCGTTACCTCGACTTCGAAATCGAAGGTGTACGACTGGATGTCGAGCTGTTTGAAGACGTCTGAGCGAATGACTTTGAATCCCGTCTCCATGTCGGTGAGCATTCCGGATGTAATCAGATTGCAGAGAAGCGTGAGAAACTTGTTCCCGACATAGTGCCAAAAGAGAAAGACGCGGTGCGGGCCCAGGAACCGGGTGCCGTAGACAGCGTCAGCCCAGCCTTTCTCAATGAGTTCCAACGCCTTCGGATAATCCTCGGGATGGTACTCCAGGTCGGCATCTTGAATGATGATGACGTCTCCATCGGCTTCTCCAAGTGCCGTGCGAATCGCTTTCCCTTTGCCCTGATTCCGGTTGTGATACAGACAGCGAAGGCAATCCCCGTACCTGGATTCAAGATCGCGAAGGATTTCTCGTGTCCCGTCGGTTGACCCATCGTCTACGGCAACGATCTTTTTGGGAATTGGCACTCGAACGACCCGCTCGATGATTTCGCGGATCGTGTCTTTTTCATTATAGACCGGTATAATGATGCAGAGTGTCATGCTCGCTTCTCGTTCGTTGAAGGATGAATGAATTGGCTTCCAGCTCATTGAGTTCGTTTTTGTGCAACCACCAACAGTGACTGTCCGAAAGGGCGCCAGATCCAGGGCTCGATGCGTCGAATGATCGGTACCACCAAGCGGTCGAATGCCAATGCAGATGAGCGGGGAATGGATTTCGTCTTCAGGAGACGGCCGCTTGCCCACCAGCTAAAGAAACCGGGGAGATTCCAGAATTCACAGGAGACAATTTCGAAACCAGCATCGGTGAACAATGCCGTGGCTGAAGTCCGATTGTATCGCCTGTAATGCCCGAAGGTTGTGTCCATGGTGCCAAAAATCATCTGGCACGCTGGGATCCAGTGAACGGCATGGCCGCCTTGTCGCAACACACGATACATCGCTCGCACGACTTCGCGGTCTACGACATCAGGGATATGTTCGAGAACGTTCGAGGAGACAACGCTGTCAAATGCCCTTTCGTAGTAGCGATTGCCGGCCAAATCCTGAATGCCGGTGCACAAGACTGTGAGCCTGGGGTTGACTGGCACCCTTTCGCGATGTCTGCGGATCAGCTCCTGGTCAATGTCAATGGAGACAACCGTGCGACCATCTCTCAGGAGATTCGGCGTATGGTTCCCAATTCCAGCCCCAAACTCAAGCACGTGACGGCCCAGGAAGGGCCGCATCAGATCGTAGATCCATTCATTGTAGTGACTGGCCTCTGAGAGGGTCTCGAGGGAATAGTCATTGGTGCTGGAGCTCATCATTAATCCAATGAGGCCTTATGCCGATCGCTCGTGAAGATGGTGGTGGATGATTATCTGTGCAACGGCGAATCCATGATACGCCACGTGCCGGTTGCACAATGTGATAACGGGCATTTGCTTCAAGCCGGCGAGGAGGCCATATTGGCTATCGTCATCGTCTTGTCGGAAAGAGGGAGTCGGCTTCAGCGTCGCTTGACCTGGGCTCAATATAGGCGAAGAAAGAGAGCCGAGCAACTGGATTTTCCAGCCAGGAGGAGGGAGACGGTGTGGGAAAGTAACGTTGGGCATTTTGTGATTGAACGCAAAGAGAATTCTGTCTAGAATAGTATATTCAAGTCCTTAAAGTCCTCAACCATTAAGGATCACACGGGAAACAGACTGATGTCCGAGAGCATAGAACGAGACCGTCTTCAAGAGAACCCGCCTTCGCTTGCACAGAACTCTGGTTCAACTCAGAATCCCCTTCGCCATGTGCGCTTGTGGCTGCTGTGTGCGGCGTTTATCGTCATCGGCGTTCTGATTCTGAACGATGCGATGTTGTACACGCCCGATAGCCCTCGCTATCTCATTTGGGCGAAGTCGCTCGCCTCATTCGAAGGATTCAAAGACGCCACGAGCCCAGATCCCACGCGGTATGTGGTTCATGCCCCTTTCTACCCTGTTCTGTTGGCGCCTCTTGGTTGGTTCTTCTCGAGCATCATCATACCGGCGAAAGTCCTGACGCTCATGACCGGCGTTTGCCTGATTGTACTGTTCTATTCTTGGATCGCGATGAGCGCCGGTCGGACCCCGGCTCTTGTCGGGTCAGTCTTCCTTGCATTCAGTCCGTTGATACTCTTGTTCTCCACTCACGTCCTCTCCGACATTCCCTTTGCCATCACGCTCGTGCTGTTCTTCATTTTCGCTAAGAGACTTTCTCACGAACCCCATGGTGAGAGGAATGCCTGGTTCTTCGTCATCGTCATTACGCTTGGCATCTTTCTGCGTGAGGTTGGACTCACGCTGCTCGCGAGTGCGGCCTGCTATTTTTTTCTACGAAAAGACCGGCGCCGTCTCCTGCTGGTGGTGACGATCCCAGTCCTCTTCTATCTGATCTGGTATTTCCGGAACGAGATTTTTGTTGCTGGCGTTGAAAATCCTCCGATGAGAAACACGAAGCTGTTGTTCGTACATTACTTTACCGTCGACGACGCAAGCATGACCGAAGAGTTCCTTGCGCGTCTCAAAAGCAACGGCAGCGTCTACGGAGAAATGGCGAAAGCTATCGTCTTTTTCCCGCAATACGTCGTTCGGCCGTATCCAGTAGTCGCATCAGTGGACTCCTTCTTGTCGCAGGTGGCTTCGTTTCTTCGATACGCACAATATCCGATTGCTCTGCTTCAGTTTGGCTTGTTTATTTGGGGCATCATCGTGTGGTGGAAAAAGGAAAAGACGAGTCTTCTCTTCGTCCTGTTTCTATTCTTTTACCTCTTGCTCATCCTGCTGTACCCATTCAATGATATTCGATTCCTCGTGCCGCTTCTCATTGTCCTTCTCTATTACGGAGCCCTCGCGTGCGCCGATCTGTACGAACGCTTTCTCAACGGTCGAGTCCCTAGAGCTGTGCTGGCTACTGGCACGATCGTGACGTGCTTGATTCTCGCCCTGCCAAACCTTGTGTGGGCATATCATGCGATCGCGAATAATCAAACCTATCAGCGCGCAGTGGCCAATTCGTTCCAGGATTTCAAGCCCAATCGCTACACGCCCGAGCTATACGCGAAGCCATTTTCGATGGTCGGGAAATGGATCGCCGAGAATTCAGACTCTTCTGTGGTTGTCGCTGCGCGGTGGAAGGAGCTGGCGTTTTGGCTTGAAGGAAGAAAGCTCCTGGAGGTCGAGCCGTTGCTACCACTTTCGCTCTTCGAGACATTGCTGCGTGATCATCGGATCGGTTACCTGGTTGTCCTGGTCTCGAATCCGGGGATACGCGAGCTCGAATTCCAGATGCAGCAGACAAACCGATTCTCGTTTGAGACTGCCTATCGAGCGGGCAACCTGGAGGTGCTGAGGGTGCGCTTCCGGCCGATGGATTTGGCGGACATCAAGGCCAGATCGGCCGCGCCGGCCAAGGAGCGTTTGCTCGGCTCACAAGATTCACAAGGTGTGAACGAAGAGGAAAAGGTGCGGTCGCTGTATCGTCTTGGCGTGCGCCTCTTGGAAAATGGAGAATACGATCAAGCAGGGGAGGTCTTCCAGGCGCTCTGGGGTCTTACGGGTGGCACCGGAAGCGTCGTCCTCTTCCGAGCGATTGCCTTCGAATTCGCGGGAAAGCTCGATGAGGCTGAGGAGATTTTTGATCGGTTTCGTCATCAGCCGCAGGCGGGACCGTTTCTCAAGCACGCGTGGTATCACCAGCAGCTCATGGCGCACCTCAGACGAGGGGACCAAGACACGACCCGCCTCGCCAAGTCGATGATCTATCATATGGTTTCTGCCAACTACTGGGATCTCGGATTTCGCTATCGGGCGGAGGAAATGCTTCGCCGCGCGCTGCAGGTCGATTCTGTCTTTTCGCCCG
>JBBTCR010000153.1:0-1469 GCA_038043105.1 Bacteroidota bacterium | reverse complement strand
TTCAGGCAGAAACTCCACTTAGCCGACTGTCCAGATTCTCCAGGCCACCTCTGAGGGCACTTGCGCAACGTGTCGCTTGACCATCGTAGAAGGACCAGTAGGGCGAATCGTACTCGAAGCTTCAAAGTGGGCGACGCGCATTTGCCGCTAGGTCGACAGCGCAGCTTGATGCGAAATTCGGTGGAGATCGTGCGTGCCTATCCTTTCGCAATCCACTGATAAGAGCGTCGATTGACTCATTCTAAGCGGAAGCGGCGCCGAAGACTCAGTACAAATAGCGCGAATGCTGCAGTTCCCAATATTCCTAAACCACCACACACTATAGCCGCGAACCAAGATTGAACTGTTACCAACGGTCGCGAGTCGAAGAGGTTCAGCGGATTAAAGATTGACTGCATTGCATATGCTCCTGCTCGGAGCGCTTTGCTAAGGGCGGTGTCGTGGGCAAGCTCGGATCGCCATCCGATGGCAACGGCTGTATTCGCCTCAGTTCCCGTCACAAGGGCCAATGTAGCTACTAACCCAAAGAGTATGGCCAACCAGAGGACCGGTCGACCAATCGAATTGCCGAAATCCGATCCGAGTTCATATGCGCGAGATACAATGCGATTGATGAGTGGCTCTCTTCCACGCTCTTGAGCCAATTCGGCAGCATGAAAAAAGCTGGCGGCTCGCTGATTACCTTTGTCCAAAAGGATCGCGCGCATATCGCGTAACCATTGGATACCGTCCTTGGTCGGTTGTCGCGGCAATGCAATGGTGGAAAGAGATACGTCGCCGCGAAACGGCGTCGCTCCGGCATTCCATTGTAGATGACCTAGAAATCCGCCAGTCCATTGAAACCGGCCGACCGAACCTTGAGTGGGATGACTAGCGAACTCGATGCGCCTAATGCAGCTATTGTCGGCATAAATATCAACCGGGCCGGAGATTTCAAATACGTCGATGAAGCACTCCTTCAACACCAGTCTCAGCCGATATCGAGTACGAAGACGACGTATTTTTAGGCCGACGAGTTCAAGAGGTTCGACTATCTCAGGCAACACTAGCGTTCCAAAAGTACATAAGGCTTTTCTAGGAATACCATTCGGCGGAATGAAATCGGTTACAGATACTAACGCACCAGGATCAGAGACTTCCCGTTCAAATCTCTCACGTTCGGCAAGAACTTGCGCTGCCGAAAAATCAACGGTCTTGAGAGGCTTTGTGGACGTGAGCCAATTATGAAAATTGCGACGCTGAAGAGCACTCGCAAATCCTGGAAGCAGTGCCAATAGTCGATGAGTCGCAGCAATCTTCAAGAGTGTTCTCCGACTACGGCAGCAGCATAGCTACAACCTAGTACGACCTCGCACTGGAAACTACTGCCTTGGCTTCTCCGTCTCTCCAACAGGAATTGTAAATGTTGAATCACGAACTCCGCCGCCATTGCGAGCGGCGGCTAAACGCGCTCGACCGCGAGCGCGCCT
>JBBTCR010000152.1:0-10777 GCA_038043105.1 Bacteroidota bacterium | reverse complement strand
CAACATTGGCTTCAAGCTTCGACATCACGAAATGCGAGATTTTCATGGATCGATCTTGCGACTAAGCCTCTTTCAGCGTATCTTAAACGTCCACAAAATAGCAGTAGTTCATTATTACCTAGAAAAGGAGGATTCTCATGCGCAAATTCACCCTTGCTCTTCTTGCTGTTGCCCTGTCATTAGGGGTTGTTCTTGCTCAATCCACAAAGTCGGAGAGTGTGAAGCTCTCCCTGACTGGCTTGCATTGTGAAAATTGTGTAGCGAAAGTCGATAAGGCCCTGCGCGGAGTTGAAGGGGTGAAAGATGTGAAGGTCGATCTGAAAAGCAAGACCGCAGAGGTTACGCTCGCGTCTGCCTCGGTGAAGACCGAGACGCTCGTCAAGGCTGTTAGCGATGCAGGTTACAACGCGGAACCAGCGAGCGCTGCTTCTTCCACGTCGAAGGAAGAGAAGGACGCTTGCTGCTCAGGAAAAGATGGTCACAAGCAGGAGGCAGAGGCCGGGAAGAACGAAGATTGCAGCAAGAATATGAAGAAAGCCGACAAAAAAAACTGATCGTACCGTAGCGCTTTCTTGGCGCAAGGAGCTCCACTTGAGAAGCCGCTGCAATATCATCTTGCAGCGGCATTTTCTTTGCCAGGAGTTAGACCATCATCTGTATCTTCGATCGGCTGCTCCTGCAGCCCTTCCGTTATTCTGAGCGTCTCCGATGAACGATGAGCTCAAAAACGTCCGGCCGCGAGTAATGACCTGCAACGTCGAGTGTAAGACTTTCCTCAACCGCACGCTCCGTTTCAATTTCAGCTGCGATGAGCGCTTCTTTGCCGTATACTGGCTCGACGAGATATGCCCCATCCGGAGCTATGATTGCGCTGCCTCCGTTCAGCAGCACATCGGGTTGCCCTTTCAGCTCCTCCCGTAGTTCATAGTCCTTGGGAAACATGCGTTTCTCGAGGTACATCGCTGCCACCAAGACAAAGCATCTCCCTTCAAACGCATAGTGCCGGCTTGCGAGCTGGTGCAGCTCTTTTCCATGCGGCCAGGAGGCGACGTGGATGGTTTCACCTTCCCTGTGAAGCACCTGCCGTGCTGGAGGCATCCAATGCTCCCAGCAGATTAGTCCGCCGATCCTACCAACCTTTGTTTCATACGTCCTCAGTCCTTCCCCGTCGCCATAACCCCAGACGAGCCGCTCGCCGAAGGTTGGAACAAGCTTGCGGTGGCAACCGATTAGCACGCCTTCGTCACTGAAAAAGAGGAGAGAATTGTAGAGCGATTTTCCGGCCCGTTCATTCACGCCCAGCACAGCGTAAACCTTCGCCCTCTTGCAGGCTGCTGCGATTTTCTTGGCCTGCGGTGAGCCAACCTGCAAGGCATTTCCGTGTAGGCGTGCGTAGAGCTTTTTTGCTGCTTCATTTCCCCATTGACTGTACGATCCAGTGTCCGCCCAGACGGGATAGACGGGAATCCAAGTTTCGGGGAACGCGATGAGTTTGATCCTTTGCTTTCCCGCCGACTCGATGATTCGGCAAGCCTTTTCAACACAGCCCGGAAGGTCGAGAACAGAGGGGGCGAACTGAGCGATGCCAACCTTGATTTTCATGAGATATTCTCTCCACCATGGTTCCAGCCGGCGACGTTTGCTTGAATCACATCAAAGCCGCCGTAAGGGCTTCTTTTCATTCGCAAAACACTGATGCCTGATATTGTGACCGATTCCATCGTCCCTGCGCTCAAGCCAATCCAATCAGTCTGGATTTTCACTGTGGCATTATCACCTTCCACTGTGCACTCCACTGGTTCAAACTTCCATGAAACAAAAGCAGCATACGAATTGAGGAACGATGCGATCTCACTCTTCATTTGGCCTACGGTTATTGGAGTTCCATTTGCATCATACAGTTCATCCTGAGCCACATTCTTCAGAGCGAAATCTGTCTCGCGATGAAATAGATCGAAGAGAAAACCTTCAGCAAACATTTTTGCATCATACTCGTCGTTGGGATGGAATTCCTCGTAGATGAAGTGGTGATTCATCCCCTCGATCCGAATGTCATCGATTTTCTCGTCCATCAACTCGGTAGTGATGAATCGATACGCTTCGGCATCTGCTACATCACAAAGGAAATCAACAACAATGCAATTGAGGCTCAAGAATTCCAAAATATTGTCGACCTCTGACGAAAGGTGATGTGGTGGAACTTCAGATACCGGCTTGAAGATTGGATTGCCGACGAATTCCAGCACCGTCACCCGCTTTGCGTTCTCGAACTGGCTCTCGAATTCTTCAATGTAATTCAGCCACCGAGATTCAAGCCCCGGTGGGAGGTTTGAGGCCATGTCTCCAAATTGCGCGCCGTACTTTTGTGCCAGCTCTCGCTTCTTCGCTTCATTAAGCGCCCGCTGGATACGAGCTTGCTCGTCATCAAAGAATCGATCATCCATATCGACGTTTTCCTGCGATCCGACAGTCCATCAGCTCTACCTACCGCTATTTCCAAACCACAAACTCATTAAGCTCCTTTCGCTTGATATTCGGCACTTTGGTGCCTTCTTTCGGATACCCTACAGGAATTAAGAGAAACGGCTTCTCATTCTCCGGCCGCTGCAGGATCTTCTGAAGAAAATCCATCGGGCTCGGGGTATGCGTAAGCGCAACCAATCCCGCGTTGTGAATCGCGAGCAGCAGGAATCCAACGGCGATGCCGACAGACTCTTTCACGTAGTAGTTTTTCCGAACTCGGTCACCCTCTTTGGTGTATGAGATCGAGAACACTGCGATGAGTGCCGGCGCAATCTCCAAAAACTCCTTGTGCCAATCGGTGCCAAGGATAGCGAGGTCATCGAGCCACTCTTGAGGCATGCGAGACTTGTAACTCTCTTTTTCGACAGCCTCAGCGGCGATGCGAATTTCTCGTTTGATCTCAGGATCGGTGACGACAATAAAGCGCCACGGTTGCTTGTTTGCGCCTGATGGAGCAGCGCCTGCGGTCTTGAGAATCAACTCAAGCACTTGTCGGGGGACTTGCTTCTCAGAAAACTCGCGAATAGTCCTGCGCTTTTTACAAAGCTCATAGAAGGTCCGAGCCCGGTCAAGTTGTTCTTGCTCTGAGAGTTGGTGATGAACGTAGGGGATGAACTCAGGCATGATGTCACCTTGTGCTGGTCGTTCGAAATAATAATAGGCGAATTCGCTCCCGATTGCAAGCAACCCGACATGAATTGCAACTCCATGCACTTTTGCTTAACTTTTGGCGACCCTGACTGTCCGGTGACACCGTGATGGCCGGGGTGAGGTGTTTTTGCGCGAGGAGAACGATTGGGGATTGACGATTTTCTGCGCCGGTCCGAAGGACCCCTTCGGGGAGGCGCATCCGTCGAAGGCGGAGATTGTTGATTTACGATTGCCGATTTCGCGAGGTCGAGAAAGCGGGCTGGAAATGATCGAGGCAATAAAGAAGAAGATTGGGGAGTCCGAGCCGTTCCGCTTTCTACGTCAGCGGGTTGCAACGCTCGGTGCAGGCGACGATGTGTGGATCCGGGGAGTCAATGGATCCCTCGCGGCGTTCGTGGCTGCGTTGATCTTCGAAGCGTCGAAACGTCAGACGGTTCTCATCATTCCGGAGAGCGACCGGGCTGAACAACTGCGTGATGACTGCGCAATCGTGTCTGGCGAGCAAAACGTTCGCCTCTACGGGCGTGGACCGAGCCATAAGGCCACGTTGCTGGATATGACCGCCCCGATCGCTCAAGTCGATACTCTGAAATCTCTGTCCAACTCTGAAGCGGTAATCGTCGTTACATCGGCGGAGGCGCTTGCGTGCCGGATCCCATTGCCGCGGGACTTCAAACAGCGAAGTATGGAGCTCGAAGCCGGGAAGGAGTATCCGTTTGAAGCGTTAGTAGAGAGGCTCACAAGCCTTGGTTTTGAGCGAAAGGACTTTGTGGAGGAGTATGGTGATTTCTCCGTTCGGGGCGGCATTCTCGACGTGTATCCTTTTGTAGGCGATAACCCCGTGCGGATTGAGTTTTGGGGAGACTCCATAGAGTCAATCCGCGAGTTTGATGTATTGTCCCAGCGCTCGATACGCGAGCTGCAGTCGGCAAGCATTGTGGCCAGCCTGTTTCCAACCTCGGAGGAAGGCAGTCAGCCATCAGCCTCGCTCTTCGATTATCTGGCGCCCGATGCAGTGCTTCTGATCGATGAGCCGACGTTCATTCAAAAGGAAATTGAAGAGCTCTTTCGCGAAGGCGTGCACAACATCCATTCGTGGGAATCGCTTGAGAAACACGCTCACCAGTTTGCACGGGTTACCCAATTGACAATTTCCCCGCCTCACGCGACCAATGAAGGCTGGCAGGGATACGCCTCTGGCGAAGGCCATCGACGATCGATAATTCCTCTCGACTTTCTGAGTTCCCCCCAGCCTCCGACGCATGGAAGCATCAAGCTTCTGCTCCGGCACGTGCACGACGTCGGCACTCTTGGACACGAGGTCTATCTTGCCTGCGACACACATGAGGAGGCAGAGAGAATCAAGGAGCTGATTGAAGAGGAACTCACATCACCGGGGGACCCTCGGCAAGAACCGGAACACCTGCCCGTCGCTCCGCTTCGTCCGACCGAAATCAACTATCATCTGATGCACGAGGCTCTCCATAACGGCTTCGTGTTTCCTCCTGCAAAGCTTGCACTCTTCACCGAGCATGAGATCTTCGGTCGTCTCAAACAACGAGGGGCAGGGAAGCGAAGGAAGTTCAAGGGCTTTTCACTCAAGGAAGCACAACAGTTGCAGCGCGGCGACTATGTTGTCCATGTCGATTATGGCATCGGGAAATTCACGGGTTTGCAAAAGCTCAAGGTTCGCGGCGTCGAACAGGAAGTCATGCGGGTGCTCTACGAAGGTAACGATGTCCTGTACGTGAATATGAACTTCGTGAACCGCGTGCAGAAATACGCTTCGCAGGAAGGACACATTCCAAAGCTGACGAAGCTTGGTGCTCCGGACTGGGAGCGTCTGAAGTCGCGTGCACGACGACGCATCAAAGACATCGCGCGCGAGCTCATATACCTGTACGCCCGCCGCAAGCGCGAGGAAGGTTTCGCTTTTGCCCCGGACACGCATTGGCAAAGGGAGCTCGAGGCCTCGTTCATGTATGAGGACACTCCAGACCAAGCCAAGGCAACGGGGGATGTCAAAAGCGATATGGAGCATCCCTCGCCGATGGATCGCTTGATCTGCGGTGATGTTGGCTTCGGCAAGACTGAGGTTGCCGTCCGCTCGGCGTTCAAGGCGGTTTTGAGCGGAAAGCAGGTTGCGATCCTTGTTCCTACCACCATCCTAGCTCAGCAGCATATCAACACGTTCGTGGACAGACTCGGACGCTACTCGGTTCGCGTTGAGTCACTTTCACGATTCAAAACGAAGAACGAGCAAGCGGAGATTCTTGCAGGACTTCAGCAAGGGAAGGTGGACATCATTATTGGCACCCACCGGCTTCTGTCCAAAGATGTTCACTTCAAGGACCTCGGTCTCCTTGTCATCGATGAAGAGCACCGGTTCGGCGTTTCGGCAAAGGAGAAGCTGAGACAGCTCCGCGCTACCGTCGACACGATGATGCTGACCGCGACGCCAATCCCCCGAACGCTTCAGTTTTCCTTGATGGGGGCGCGCGATCTCTCGATCATCAACACTCCCCCCCGCAATAGGCTCCCCATCATCACCGAGATCGCTCAATACGATTTGCAGCTCATCCGCGAAGCCATTCTCAAAGAACTGCACCGCGGCGGCCAGGTCTATTTCATTCACGACCGGATTCACGACATCGAAGAGATTCAGGCTCTGCTGGAGCGGAAAGTTCCTGAAGCGCGATTTCACGTGGCCCACGGCCAAATGAAGGGACATGAGCTCGAGAAAACGATGATGGCGTTCCTGGAAAAGAAGTTCGATGTCCTGATCTGCACCAAGATCATTGAATCCGGCATCGACATCCCGAGCGTGAACACCATCGTCATCAACCGTGCAGACCGATTCGGCCTCGCGGAACTCTATCAACTGCGCGGCCGCGTTGGGAGGTCGAACGAACAAGCCTACGCCTACCTTATGACTCCTCCCATCTTAAGCCTGCCGCGGCCTACCCTTCGCCGGCTGCAGGCCATTCAAGAATTCACGGAACTCGGGTCAGGCTTGAATTTGGCGGTCCGCGACCTTGAGATTCGCGGCGCCGGCAATCTCCTTGGAGCGGAGCAGTCTGGTTTCATTTTAGAGATGGGGTTTGAGATGTATCAGCGGATTGTGGAGGAGGCTGTAGGGGAGTTGAAGGAGCAGGAATTTAAGGAACTCTACAAACGGGAGACGGGAGAAGGGAGAAGGGAGAAGATTGAGACGGTTGTTGAGGCGGATATCGAGGCGTTCATTCCAGAGTTCTTTATCGAGTCTGACGCCGAGCGGCTCGGCTTCTACCGGCGGCTCTACAAAGCGACATCACTCGCGGAGATCCAACCGATGCGTGATGAACTCCGGGACCGCTTCGGAGAATATCCCGAAGAGGTGGAGCATCTCTTCTTACTCGTTGAACTGAAGGTCCTCGCCGCACAGATCGGGTTCACGAAGGTCGAGCTTCAAAACAACGAGCTGTCACTCCATTTCCCATCGGCAGATGTGAATGAGTTCTACGAAGGAACCGACGGAAGCATTTCCCCCTTTCAGGTAGTCATGAGCCAAATCGGTGATCTTAAACGATATCGTGCTAACCTAAAGCAGGAGGGGAAGAAGTTGAAGCTTGTGGCCAGGGTCGATCACAATAAAGACCCTAGATCGAGGATTGCGCAGGTAAACAATCTTCTTGAGAAACTCAATTTCCAGCAACCGGCATCTCCTTAGGAGAGGGGAAGCAACTCTTGACAATTTCCTTGCCACCGCATAGTTCTCAGCCGGATCAGATGAAGACACGATTTGACAGGATCCTGATCAACGATCTGCCCGACACTCCAGGCGTTTACCTTTTCTACGGCGCCAGCGGGGAGTTGCTCTATGTGGGAAAGAGCAAGACGGTTCGCACCAGGGTGCGTTCTCATTTCTCGTCTCGCGGTGAAGCGTGGCTGCGCCGGCGTGTCCGACGCATCGAGGTGCGCGAAACAGCTGGAGAGCTCGGAGCATTGCTTCTTGAATCACAGCTCATCAAGGAGCTTCGACCGATGTTCAACGTCGCCTCGCGCAAAAGGCGCAGGATCATCATTGCCCGTCGCATTATGAACGACAAGGGCTATGCCATGGTCGCACTCGAGGCGGTCGATTATCTTGACATCCGAGAGACCGAACCTATCTTGGGAATCTTCAAGCACAAGACGCAGGCCAAAGAATATCTCACGGCGATCGCAAAGACACACCGCCTCTGTCCGAAGCTGCTCCGATTAGAGAACGCGAAACGATACTGCTTTTCCTATCATCTGAAGCAGTGCAATGGTGCGTGTATGGGCGAGGAAAGCTCAGCGCGCTACAACGCGCGCCTTGAGTCAGCTTTTCGCGCGCGCAGGATCAAAGCCTGGCCGTACGAAGGCGGCATCGTCGTGGAAGAGCGCTCAGCACATAATAGATATCGCGAGCTCTTTCTGATCGATAATTGGTGTCTTGTAACTAGCTTCAGATCCAGCGATGGCGCGTTCGAGCGACACATCAGGGGAAACCATCGGTTTGACTACGAGAGCTACAAGATCCTCCTCAGCTATCTGTCAGATGAAGGGAATGATCACGCCGTCATCCAGCTCAACGACGATACATTCGACAAGCTCTGTCGCGAGGGGCCGGCTGAAGGAGGGAAACTTCGCACACTTCACTGATGCTTGAACCTTAGACCCACCTCATCCGACCGCGGGCTGAGGGGCTGCAATACTAGAAACTTGGCACCGGATACCCACTCTGAGCCGGGTCCACAATGCACTTGCCCACGTCATTATTTCAGGGATTTTTGCGGTTTTTCGACGTTTCTTTCTAATCCCGCAATAATTGGCCTGACCTTGGGAACTTATCTCAAATCTAAATAGTTTAAACTTGAAATATGTTCCTGATCCCCCTTGTTCGGGGCAATCAGTTGGACTCCTGAGGCGACACTATGGGAACTACCAAGCAGTACGGAAGAAAAGCAGATCTCGCGCTCAGCCTGTGGGTTAAGCTCGCTCGGGCTTCAGCCACTTTTAGCCGGTTATCTGCCAAAGACATCGAGCGATACGGATTGACGCAACCGCAGTTCGCTGTGTTCGAAGCGCTCGGACATCTCGGTTCAATGACCACAGGTGAAATTGGAAAGAAGATTCTTGTCACCGGCGGCTGCGTGACCGTCATCGTCGACAATCTTGAGAAAGAGGGTCTTGTGGAACGAACTCGGAGCAATGAAGATCGTCGTGTGATACAAGTTCAGCTTACGGCGAAAGGTGAGCAACTGTTTCGGGATGTCTTCCAACAACACGCAGAGCGGATCACCGAACTCGCTTCTGTTCTGACCGAAGAGGAACAGATCCAGCTTTCTGGTCTTCTGAAAAAACTTGGCCTCGCACTCAAGGACATACACTAGGTTTCTGAAATGAACTATCATCCTCGAAAACTACAACCCTGAATCAGCATGGAAACACTCGTAGTTGAGAAACTTGCCCAAACCCGCGTTCCCATCCACAATCTTCTCCGGCGACGCTGGAGTCCGCGAGCATTCTCCGAACAGCCCGTTGAGGATGAAAAGCTCTTGAGTCTCCTTGAGGCAGCCCGATGGGCACCCTCTTCTGCCAATGAGCAACCTTGGAACTTCATCGTTGCTACCAAGGATGATCATGAAATCTACAACTGCCTGTTCGCATGCCTTTCCGAGCGAAATCACCGATGGGCAGACCGCGCTCCTGTGATTATCCTTGCCGTTGCCAAGCTTCATTACGACAGGACCGGCACACCAAACCGGCACGCGTGGTATGATGTTGGCCAGTCGGTTGCTCATTTGACTGTTCAAGCGACCGCCGTCGGCCTCTCCGTACACCAGTTGGGCGGATTCAGCGCCGAGAAAGCACGTGAGCTCTTCGCCATTCCAGACGGCTTTGAGCCTGTCGTAATCCTTGCCACTGGTTACGCAGATGCGTCAGACGTGCTTCCGGACGACTTCCGCCAGCGGGAGGAAGCGCCAAGACTCAGGAAACCTCTAGAGACTTTTGTCTTCACCGATGCCTGGGGCAAGCCCTCACGGCATATTAGCGGCACGACAGATTTTTCCCAAGACTAAATTCATCACATTACTTCACCTTCATAAAAAAGGAGATCCACAATGGAATCAATTCTCTTTCTCGTAGCACGAGCTCTCTTCGGCGGATATTTCGTATTCAACGCCCTCAACCATTTCAGGCAGATTAGCATGATGACTGGATATGCTCAATCGAAAGGCGTTCCTGCGCCAAAGCTCGCCGTTGCATTTACCGGACTGTTACTTCTGATCGGTGGCATGAGCGTGTTATTTGGAATCTACCCGATTGTTGGGGCGGCCGCTCTCGTATTGTTCCTTGTTCCCGTGACTTTCAAGATGCACACTTTCTGGAAGGTCCCGGATCCGCAAGCGAAAATGTTTGAAATGGTGAATTTCACGAAGAATCTCGCGTTGGTCGGGGGTGCGCTGCTGCTTCTTTCCATTCCTCAACCGTGGCCTGCGAGTCTGGGCTTTTAACTCACTCAAACGACTGAGAGCACTCGAACCTAGAGAGTGACATTATGAACAACGAGATCTCGGGAATTCATCACATCACGGCTCTGGCAAGCCACCCGCAGCGGAACCTGGATTTCTATGTCAACGTGCTGGGACTGCGACTCGTGAAGAGGACGGTCAATTTCGATGCTCCGGACGTCTACCATCTCTACTACGGTGACGAGATGGGAAATCCAGGCACGATTTTGACCTTCTTTCCGTTTCCCGATGCAGCGCGGGGAAAACGGGGCATTGGCGAAGTCTCCGCTGTGGCGTTCTTGGTACCTGCCGCCGCGCGGGATTACTGGATTCACCGCCTCTCGAAACATGGGATCCGCTTTGAAGGACCTTTCCAGCGCTTTAACGAGGAGTTTGTCGCCTTTCAAGATCCGGACGGTCTGCAGCTCGAGTTCGTGTTTGGTGGTCTCGTCGGAACGGGGAGTGCTTGGAAAGGAGGCCCCATCCCTCCAGAATTCGCACCTCAGCGATTCCACGGTGCAACCATTGCTCTCGGCAGCTTGGAAAGAACAGCTGCCTTGCTTACGGATACGATGGGATTTCAAGTATCAGATGAAAATGGAAGCCGGATCCGCACCCTGACCGGAAACGGGGCGAGTCAGGCCGCCGTTGACATTGTCATCGACGCAAGTCTGCCTCCCGCCCGGACATCAGCCGGCTCGGTTCACCACATCGCGTGGCGTGTCACCGACGAAGCAGCGCAGCGACGCTGGCAACAGAAGATCGGAGAGGCAGGGCTTAGCGTTACCGAGGTCATCGACCGCCAGTACTTCCACTCGATTTACTTTCGCGAGCCAGGTGGAGTGCTCTTCGAGATTGCCACGGATCCACCAGGGTTCACCAGAGATGAGAGTAAAGAGGAGCTCGGAACACGCTTGATGCTGCCACCGTGGTTGGAGCTTTATCGCACGCAAATTGAGCAAGTTTTGCCTCCAATTTCTCTGCCGACTGTTGCAGCGACAAACACGTGACGGCGGAAGACTACCGCGGAGTCATTCCAAGTGCAAGGACTACTCCAACAATTTTGTCCTGCAATCAGTGAGGAT